>JBEEMV010000230.1:0-5321 GCA_041192505.1 Bacteroidota bacterium | reverse complement strand
CATCAAAGTTAAAATCAACAAAAACAAAGTCTTTCAAAAGTTCTTTTTTATCTGATTTATTTCTCCAATTGTTATAATAATCTTCATCTACAATAAGTTTTTTATCATGCTTATAGGTCAATGGTATGTAACACCACTCTCTTTCATCATAAAATCTATGATTTTTAATTGTTTCCATTCCATCGCGTTCTAAATCTTCCTCATAAGGTTTAATAAAACAAATTGAGTCTAATGTAAAATCAACTCCACTTAGCATTGACTTGTATAATTCAACATTTATAGGATGTTCGTTTGCAGAATCTATTGAAGGTTTAATCATTTTGCTTGTTATATTATGCAGCCCATTAATTGATGAAACGACCGTTTCACTAATTAAAGAATCTTTCTCTAAGTACATTACTGGGTTTAACTTCTTTCGTTTTGCCCATTCCTTTTTCATTCCTATTCCATATTCCCCATATTGTTTTGTATTGGAAATTGCAGTTAATGGTATATCACAAAATGAAATTTTAGGAATCCCTAAAACACTCTTTTCAGAATTAAAGAAAAATGTTTCTTTACAGTAACTTCCATAAAATTTATCATTCAGAATTGACAATAAAACTTCTAATGATTTTGAAAAGTGGAAAAGAGAATTTGATGAAATATTCATAAATAGTTTTTATTATTAATCATGCCCACAACTATATTCACTCTCCACCGCTTGGGTAGCAGGTTGTGCGCTTTCGCCATCTTTTTTTGCTTGCAACATTTTGGCAATTAATCTGGCTCGTTCGTGTTGAATAAATGCACGTTTTTGTTCGTCAAGTCGTTTGTCGTAATAGCAAATTCCATCTACAAAAGTTTTTTCAACCACAGCGTAAACGCTTAATGGATGGGCATTCCACAACACTACATCAGCATCTTTGCCTACAGCAATACTGCCCACATATTTATCAACGTGCAACATTTTTGCAGGATTCATCGTACATAATTTCATCGCTTGTGTTTCTGTTAAGCCGCCATACTTTATGCTCTTCGCCGCTTCATGATTCAATCGTCTGCCCATTTCAGCATCATCACTATTCACCGCCACATTCAATCCCACTTTTGTCATCAATGCAGCGTTGTAAGGAATGGCTTCCATCACTTCAAATTTATAAGCCCACCAATCGCTAAATGTAGATGCACCGCTGATTCCATGCGCTTTCATTTTATCGGCAACTTTGTATCCTTCTAAAATATGTGTGAACGTGTTTACTTTAAAATGAAACGAATCAGCCACATGCATTAGCATATTTATTTCGCTTTGCTGATAACTATGACAAGTGATGAAACGCTTGCTGTGCAATATTTCCACGAGTGCATCTAACTCCAAATCTCTTCTAAATGTTTTTTGATTTTGTGTCTTTGAATTTGCAATCTGCAATTTGCAATCTGCAATTTGTTGTTCATATTCTTGTGCTCTTGTAAACGCATTCATATAAACCTGTTCAACGCCCATACGGGTTTGCGGAAAACGTGTAATGCTGTTATCTCCCCAATTTGCTTGCTTCACATTTTCGCCCAAAGCAAATTTTATAAAGCCAGGTGCATTCGCAAATTTCATTTCTTCGGGCGATTTTCCCCAACGTAATTTTATCAATTGTGTTTGTCCGCCAATGGCATTGGCAGAGCCATGCAGCAAATGCGCCGAAGTAACACCGCCGCTTAATTGTCGGTAAATATTGATGTCTTCGCTGCTCACCACATCACCAATTCTTACTTCACTTGTTACACTTTGTGTGCCTTCATTCACACCACCGTTAATGGCTATATGTGAGTGTTCATCAATGATTCCAGCACTTAAATATTTTCCTGTTGCATTAATTGTATCGCAATCCGAGTATGATTTTTGATTGATGTGGTTCGACAAGCTCACCATGACGGATGGAAATACATCTTCAACTTTTCCATTTTTTATTAAAACAGAATAGTCATACAACACCAAATCATTTTCGTTGGTAATCACATTTGCATGGGTGATGAGATGATTATTTTTTGAAGGAATACTTTCATTGCCATAAGCATTAAATGGAAATAAAATTTTCGGAATTTTTATTTTTTCTTGAGAAGATTTTTTGGCAGAATCTTTTTTCTCTTCAATTCCATGTAAAAATTTAGCTGACCATGTAACCCAATTACCATCAGGTTTTTGAGCTTGTCCATTCCAAACAGAATCATTCATAATGCCACTAAAACGATAAGTAGTTTTGCTCGTATCTTTTGGATAATTGAAACTAAATGTGATTAGATTTTGGTTGATGGAATAAGTACATTTTAAGAAAGAAGAATCTTTATTGCTAATTACAATACTTGATTTACTTATGTCTTTGGGTTGAGTTTTTTGATTATAAATAAATGTGCCCCCACCTAAAAAAAGTGTATCACTTTTGAACTTTAAAATTTTAAATTCTGGAGTTGCAGCCGAACCTTTTACATGAATTTGCATGTTGTTAAAATCAGCCATTGTCAAGTCATACACACCTCTAACATCTTTAAATCCATTGTCTTTCAAAATGTAGTTTTTGCCTTTTACCCAATTTTGGTAAATGATATTTTTTTCGTCAAATATTTTTGAAGAGCAAATTAAAAAGTTGGCAATTTTTCCTTTTTGCAAAGTGCCCACTTCGTTGTCCATGTTCAGCATTTTTGCTGGTACAGTGGTTAATGCTTTCAACGCTAATGCAGTATCCAAGCCGCATTTGATGGCTTTTCGCAAATTGCTAAAAAACTCTGCCGACGATTTACAACCTTGATAAGTAATCGCAAACGGAATATTTTTTTTGTTGATGAAATACAAATTAAAAGGTGCATCTTCCCAATGCATCATTTCTGCCAAACTGATATTCATGGCATCCAAAGGTTCGCTGACATCATACACTTTTGGAAAAGTTAATGGCACAATTAAGCCGGAAATATTTTTTTGTTCAGCAATTTCATTTAGCCGTTGATACTCATTGCCATTGGTTTTGAGAATATAATTCACTTTAAATTCATCGGCAATTTTTGCAGCACGAAGACAATTTAATTTGTCTTCCGCTTCAAATATTTGTGGTAGATTTTGCAAATCATTAAATGCTTCCAATGATAAATTAATTTCCTTCTTATCAGCTGAATGCTTGTACCAATCAGCATCGTAGTAAGTTTGACGCAACAATGCAATCGCTCCCATCAACGAAGCAGGATAATCTTGCGATGAAATTCCTTTGCTAAAAGAATAATGCGCCGATGCTTTTTCTTTCAAAATAATTTTAGAATCGGCTTCATCATTTAACGAAACTACACAACCACTTCCCCGAGCAATTCCATCTTGTTGATGCGAAAGCACAGTACCAAAACCTGCACTGCGAAAGATTTTGGAAGCATTAGCATCACGGCTAAAATTTTGTGCAGCATCCACTTCGGGATGAATGGCTTGATTCCAATAATACGCCCCACGTTTTTTAGAAAGCGTTTGTTCATACTGACTTTTATCCGAACGAAACGGTGCAGCAATGCCATAATTTGAATACATATCTACAAACGAAGGATAAATATATTTGCCTTTCAAATCGACTACTACAGCGTCTTTTGGAACTGTGATGTTAATTCCAACGGCTTCAATTTTATCATCTTTAATAACCAGCGTTGCATCTTTTAATTGTTGATTGGCATCCACAATATTGGCATGAATAAAAGCATATCGTGTGCTGCGATTATCGTGTACACCATTTACTGGTGCTAAATCTTGAGCGAATAGATGCTTCGTTGCACTCAGCATGATAAGGGTAAATAGAAAAGAGAAAATTGTTTTTTTCATTGAATAAAGATAAAATTCAAAATGATTATTTATAAATCAAATTTCATTTTAATCAAGATGAACTTTTTGATGTTTATAATGGTTTTGTATTTTAGCAAAAAAATTATCTAACAGAAGGCACAGATTTTCACAGAATAATTTTTCTGTGCTGTTCCGTGTTTTCTGTGAGCAAAATATAAATCAATGACAACAACCAAACGCATCATCAAATCGCCAACTGGCAACACTTTAACTTGTAAAAACTGGATTTCGGAAGCGGCATTTCGAATGATTCAAAACAACCTTGACCCTGATGTGGCGGAACGCCCCGAAGATTTAATTGTGTATGGCGGCAGAGGAAAAGCTGCTCGTAATTGGGAAGCTTACGATAAAATAATTGAATGCTTAATCAATTTAGAAGAAGACCAAACGCTGATTGTACAAAGCGGCAAACCCGTTGGTGTGCTGCGTTCACATAAAGATGCACCACGAGTTTTGATTGCCAATTCTAACCTCGTTGGCAAGTGGGCAACATGGGATGTGTTTACCGAATTGGAGAAAAAAGGTTTGATGATGTATGGTCAAATGACTGCCGGAAGCTGGATTTACATCGGCTCACAAGGCATTGTGCAAGGCACTTACGAAACCTATTTGAGTTTGGCTGCACAACATTTTAAGGGGAGTTTGAAAGGCACACTCAATGTTACCGCAGGTTTGGGCGGCATGGGTGGTGCTCAACCCTTGGCAATTACAATGAATGAAGGCGTTTGTTTGGCTGCTGATTTGGAAGCATGGCGCATTCAAAAGCGTATCGATACTCGTTACATTGATAAAATGACACACAGCATTGAAGAAGGTGTGCAATGGGCATTAGCCGCCAAAGCTGCTGGCGAAGCGGTTTCGATTGGTGTGGTTTGTAATGTGGTTGATTTGTTGCAATATTTAATTGATAATAATATTCCGATTGATACACTCACCGACCAAACATCGGCACACGATGAGTTGATTGGTTATTTCCCCGAAGGCTTATCAGTGGCTGAATCCAACGTGTTGAGAGAAACCAATCCGGAAGAATACAGAAACAAAAGCTGGGATACGATGGCTAAGCATGTACGCCAAATGTTGGAGTTACAAAAACGTGGAGCTATCACTTTTGATTATGGAAATAATCTTCGTGGGCAAGCCAAAGATAAACGTGGAGTGATGAATGCGTTTGACTTTCCAGGTTTTGTGCCAGCTTATATTCGTCCGCTTTTTTGCGAAGGCAAAGGCCCTTTCCGTTGGGTGGCATTGAGTGGCGACCCCGAAGATATTTACACCACCGACCAAGCCATGAAAGAATTATTTCCTGATGATAAAGGCTTGCATCGCTGGCTGGATATGGCTCGTGAGAAAATTGCCTTTCAAGGTTTGCCTGCCCGAATTTGTTGGATAGGCATGGGCGACAGAGAAAAAGCAGCATTAAAATTTAATGAATTAGTAAGAGAAGGAAAAGTAAAAGCACCGATTGTAATTGGTCGTG
>JBEEMV010000229.1:0-10599 GCA_041192505.1 Bacteroidota bacterium | reverse complement strand
TATGTAAATGAATAGTTGAAAGATTATTTGATATAAAATTTAATTTAGCCCCATGAAATTACAAGACAATACTGTGTTTGAATCGATAAAAGAAGTTATCCTTTTATCAAGGCAAAGGGTTTACAGAATGGCAAATTCTGCATTGCTTGAAACCTACTGGACAATTGGAAAATTGATTATAGAAGATGAGCAACAAGGCAATAGTAAAGCTGAATATGGCAGGGCTACTTTGAAAAATTTAGCACAACAACTTACTTTGGAATTTGGAAAAGGCTTTGATGATAGCAATCTTCGGAATATGCGTACGTTTTATAAATCATTTCCAATTCGTGACACATTGCGTCACGAATTGAGTTGGTCGCATTACAGACTGATTTCAAGGCTTGATACCGAACAAAAAAAATATTTTTTAATTTGATAATGAACAATAAATGACTGTAGAAGAATTTAAAATATTTCAGCCGCAATTGCCCAATCAGCCTGGTGTTTACAGATATGTGAATGCTGAGAATGTAATTTTATATGTAGGCAAAGCCAAAAATTTACTGAATCGACTAAGCTCCTATTTTGTTAGTTTGAATGAAAAACCAGCTCGATTGCAATTAATGATTCGGCAGGCGGTAAAAATAGAATTCACGATTGTAAATACTGAAAATGATGCATTGCTTTTAGAAAACACTTTAATAAAAGAGCATCAACCAAAATACAATATTCAGTTAAAAGATGGCAAATCGTATCCTTGGATTTGCATAAAAAAAGAACCTTTTCCAAAAGTATTTTCAACTAGAAAAATAATTAAAGATGGTTCGGAATATTTTGGACCTTATCCATCAGGAACTGCTGTATATGCGGTGTTGGAAGTTGCTAAGCAATTATTTCCGTTTCGTACTTGCACATTAAATTTGGCCAAAAAAAATATTGAGCTGAAGAAATATAAAGTGTGTTTAGAATATCATATTGGCAATTGCAAAGGTCCATGTATTGGTGCACAAACTGAAGATGAGTATGATGATTTTATTCGTCAGTTTAAAAATATTATCAAAGGACAAACGGCTGTAGTTTTCGATTTTTTTAAACAAGAATTAGAGCAACAGGTTGAAAAATTAGAATTTGAAAAAGCCGATTGGACAAAGAAAAAAATGGATGCACTAAAAACTTTTAAAGAAAGAAGTACAGTGGTAAATCCATACATCACCAATGTTGATGTGTTTAGTATGGTGCAAGAACAAAACACGGCTTTTGTAAATTATATGAAAGTGGTAAATGGTGCTATTAATCAAAGTTATAGCATTGAATTGAAGCAACAATTAGATGAAACAAAAGAAGAATTATTGGAATATGCGGTTGAATATTTGCGAACAAAATTTGAAAGCACATCGCCCGAAATCATTGTTCCGTTTGAGTTAGAAGGCTTTAAAGGAAAAACAGAAATTACGGTTCCGATAATTGGCGACAAAAAACATTTGCTAAATTTGAGCGAAAAAAATGTGATTTATTTTAGAGATAAATCTCTTTCGGCTAATCCTGATAACTCGATGAAAACCGAAGATTTTTCGGTGCTAAAAGAAATGCAAAAAGATTTTAGATTGGCTGATGTACCATTTCATATCGAGTGTTTTGATAACTCAAATTTTCAAGGCGATTTTGCTGTGAGTGCGATGGTGGTTTTTAAAAATGGAAAGCCGAGCAAAAAAGATTATCGTCATTTTAATATTAAAACTGTAGTTGGCCCAGATGATTTTGCATCAATGGAAGAAGTGATTGAACGCCGCTACAGTAGGCTAATTGCCGAAGCTGGCGAATTGCCGCAATTAATTTTAATTGATGGTGGCAAAGGACAATTATCGGCTGCTTATGGTGTTTTGAAAAAATTAGATTTGGTAGGTAAAGTAGGGTTGGCTTCTATTGCAAAAAAATTAGAAGAAATTTATGTGCCTAATGATTCTATTCCATTGCATGTTTCAAAAAAATCTGCTTCGTTAAAATTACTACAATATTTACGTGATGAAGCACATCGATTTGGTATTACACATCATCGCAACAAACGAGATAAAGCTACCTTGATGCCGCAATTAGAAAAAATAAAAGGCATTGGCGAAGCTACCAATACGGCTTTGTTAAAGCATTTTAGGTCGGTTGAAAAAATACGGCAAGCTCCGTTGCAAGATATTGTTGATGTGGTGGGTTTGCAAAAAGCACAATTGATAAAAAAATATTTCGAATCAGAAAAAACCGATTAATTTTATTTCAATTAATAAATTAAATTTCATGAAATTACTATCTAGTTTGCCCATACATCAAATTCTTTTTTTAGATATTGAAACCGTTCCTGTGGTTGAAAATTACAATTTACTTAGTGATAATCTAAAAACATTTTGGGATAGAAAATTCAATTTTATTAAGCATGAAACCGACATGAATTCGGCGGATGGATTTTTTAATCATGCAGGTGTTTATTCCGAATTTTCAAAAATTATTTGCATTTCGGTAGGTAGATTTAAAATAGAAAATGATAAAAATATTTTCAGTGTAAAATCTTTTTCGAACGAAAATGAGCAACAATTATTAGAAGAATTTAATACCGTTTTTGAAAACAGAAATGATTTTAAATTTATTGCAGGGCACAATATCAAAGAGTTTGACGTTCCGTTTATTTGCCGAAGAATGATTGTGAATCAAATTAGCATTCCACCAATTTTTGATTTATCGGGCAAAAAATCTTTTGAAGTAAATCATTTAATTGATACTTTACAATTATGGAAATTTGGCGATTTTAAACATTATACCAGCTTGGCTTTACTTACCGAAATTATGGGCATTGAAACACCAAAAACGGATATGGAAGGAAAAGATGTAGCCCATGTTTTTTACAAAGAAAATAATTTGAAGAAGATTGCAAAATATTGCAGGCAAGATGTAGTGGCAGTTGCACAGCTTTTTTTAAAATTCAGAAAAGAAAATTTATTAACTGAAGATGAAATAAAAATGTTGGAAGATTAGCATTAGTTTACCTACAATGAGGTTGCAAACCGATATTGAGAGTTATTTAAATAAAAAAAGGGAACAAACTAGTTGCCCCCCTTTTTTAACCTTAAAATTTAAAACTATGAAAACTGACGTAAAGATATATGCAGTTTTAACTTTTTCCAAATGTTTTTCAAAAATAATTCTAAATATTATTTTTTGCCTCGTTTAATACTTCCATCGTGGTTCGGAATGCAAAAAATTTATCCCCAAATGCTTTATATACGTCATCTCGTAATTTAGGCGCATGATGTTCGAAGTAGTTATTCAATTTTTCACGACTACTGCATGTGTATTGAAATACATAAGTTGGTTCATTTTCGGTTTCATCTATTGCATCTAATTTGCAAATTCGAAACGAATCGAAAAAACCAGTATTCATTACATCAGGTACATGTGTTTGTTGCATCCACGTTAGCCATTCGTTTTCAATAGTTGGGTCTATTTTTACGGTTACATTATAAAGTATCATTTTTTTTGTTTTGTGGTGGTTGATAGTTTTTGATTATTGGGTTTGCTTACTGCTTTTTTTGTAGTTTTCTTTTTATGATGATTAGCAACAGTTTTTTTCGTTGTTTTCTTCCCTCCTACTTTTGTGGTTTCTTTTTTTAATTTATCGCTTAGTTTTGGTTTAGGCTCTTCATCTAAATTTGTGTATCCAATATAATCCATATGTGGTGTAATAGCTCGTTTTCGTTTCAATTCATATTCATAAAAAGCCTTGCCTAATTGAGCCATAAATGGTGCAGCAATATTTTTATATTCCTCAGCATTATCGGCTACAATATGTTTACTATTGGTATAAATTACGGCCGAAAGAAAAAATTCAACCCCCGAAGAATAATCTACAATATAGGCTGCATCACATGTCCAACCAAAGTATTGTCCTAATTTATCAAATATTCTAATATTAGATGGTAGCCTATCTTTTGATGCACCTATCAAAAAATATTTCATATAAGCATCTGCATATTGCTCTTCATCATACGATGGTTTATTATTTAATCGGGGCAACATAGCCATATTTCGTTTTATAAAAACAAAATCTTCTTTGGTTAAATTCCAAGTTGTAAATGTTTCTTTCGGAAAGAAAAATCGTTTCATAAATTCATTCATTTCGCTTAATGGAATGTAATTATTATAATAAAAATTCTTTGGCCCATCTACTAGTTTACCTTTTTCAAAATGCTGTTCGCCAAATTCAGTATTTTTAAAACTACAAAATGGTTGAACAGGGTTATAAGTTTGAATTTGACTATATAAAATGGATTGTTCGTTGGTTTTATTTCTAATTTCCAAAAAATTGCTATGCCTGTGTTCCGATTTATCGCTAATAGAAAATCGATTGCAGAACACTGCTTTTTTTAATCCAATTTCATTTAATCTTTTATTGGCTCGTTGCTGTGTTACAAAATCGTATAATGGGTTAAAAGCAGCATTATTGCTAACTACAAGCGCTTCTTTTATCATTTGCCCTATGCTTTGTGGCTGAAATAATTTTACATCATTATACTCATTGTTATGATTGCCAAACAAGGGTTCTATTTTCAGAATATTGTTTTTATCTACTTTTATTTCGTTCAGTTTTTCTAAAGCAAATACAGCTAATGGCAGTTTCATCCAACTGGCTGGGTAAAAATAAAATTCATCGGGCTGAAAACCATAAGTGGTAAAATGAGCTTTGTTGCTGCTATCACGGTTTATTTGGGTATAAATAATTTGAACTTGGTATTCTTGCTGATTATATAAAATTTGTTGAAACCAATCGGGCTGAGGTTTTAATACATTAATTATAAAATCATCGTTGGTAATGCGCTGTATTTGCGCATGGGCAATGTGGGTATAGAAAAGCAGCAATCCAATAATGCAGAATTTTCCTTTATATAAAGCCACTTTCATTTAATTTTAATTCTTTGCTGCAAAGTAAATTAATTTGAATTAACTTATTAAAGAAAATTGGATACAATAAATAGTGGCATGTTGAAGTGTATCAACTTAAAATATTCTGTTATCAATCAATCTTACATCGCCCACTTTGGCTGCCATACAACATACTAATTGCTGATGCTGATGCCAATCGGTAATGGGTTGTAGTGTGTTTACATCTACAATTTCAACATATTCGGCTGTTACAAATTCTACTAAATTAAGTTGATATATAGCCCATTGGCAATAATCTTTAGCCGATGCAAATTGATTTTTATTCAAATGCATTAATACTTTTGATATTGAACGTGCCGATGCTCGTTCGCTACCATTTAATCGCACATTGCGGCTGCTCATGGCTAAGCCATCTAATTCTCTTATTATTGGGCAATTTATTAATTCTATTTTCCAATTTAATATTTCCAGCATTCGTTTTACAATAGTTAATTGCTGAAAATCTTTTTGCCCCATAAAAAGTTTATTGGGTTGTACTAAATACAAAAGCCTATGAACCACTTGGCTCATACCTTTAAAATGCCCAGGGCGATGTGCTCCTTCCATTACTTTATCTAAATTGCCAAAATCAAATTGGGGGCAAATCCAATCATCAGGATAAATATCTTGTACCGATGGCATATACAATATATCACATTCGGCTTTTATTAAAAGTGTAGCATCTGCCTCTTCAGTTCGGGGATATTTTTCTAAATCTTTACTATCATTAAATTGGGTAGGATTTACAAAAATGCTGCAAATAGTAATATCGCATTGCTGTTTTGCCATTTCAATTAAACTAATATGCCCTTGATGCAATGCACCCATTGTGGGTACAAAGCCAATAGTTTTATTGGCCAATTTAATAGCATTGATGGTATTATGCAGCTCTAAATTTGTTTTTACAATAATCATAAATTTGAATGTGGAAACCCTTTGTTAAATTTTGTTGTGAAGTTTGCGATTTTTTTTTATTATTTTTGCACTCCCTTAAAAAAAACTAACAAGTTTTTAAAAAGTAATACTGAGCTTTAAATCATTTATTTACCACTAAATTAATCTGAAAGGCGTATGATGAAGAAACGGATTTTGATTATCTCGAACGAAATTAATCCTTATTTAGAGTATAGTAACATGGGCAGAATATGCAATGCTTTACCCAAACATTTATTGAATGAAGGCGCTGAGTTAAGAATATTGATGCCCCGATTTGGCAATATTAATGAGCGCCGCCACAAACTACACGAAGTAGTAAGATTAAGTGGTATCAACATTATTATGGGCGATGATGATATGCCATTAATTATAAAAGTAGCTAGTATGCCAGGCGTTAGGATACAAGTATATTTTTTAGATAATGATGAGTTTTTTAAACGCAAAACGGATGCCTATGATGAAAAAGAAAAATTTCATCCTGATAATGCTGAGCGCATGGTGTTTTTTTGCAAAGGCGCAATGGAGATAGTTAAAAAATTTGCTTGGCCGCCAGATGTGGTTCATTGCCATGGTTGGATGACCAGTCTTATTCCATTATATATGAAAACAGCTTATAAAAAAGAACCTGTTTTCTTAAAATCGAAAATCATTTATTCTTTATATCAAGATAATTTTAAAGAAACATTGAACAAAAATTTTGCTCCATTAGGTATGGGCGAATCAATTACCAATAAAGAATTTGAACCGTATAAAAAAGCTACACATCAAGCCTTAATGGAAGGTGCAATACAATATGCTGATGGTATTATATTAGGCGATGAAAATACCGAAAAGGCTTCGTTAGATTTAATTAAAGCTAAAAAGAAACCTATGTTAGCTTATAATCCTGAAGATGAATATATTGATGAATACGTTGGTTTTTACAAAAAATTATTGACAGGAAAATAAAATATGAATTAGCAAGTTAGTACATCTGAACTTTTAAAAAACAGAAACACTAAATCTGCTTCAACAATAATTATGCTTACAAAAAAACGATTTAATATAGCCTTATTTTTAATTGCATTTGGCTTTGCAGCTTGCAATACCAATCCTTATTTGGTAAATAATTTGCAACCCAATGGCGATTATTTGAATGGTAATGTAATGGATACATTTACCGTAATTTGCAAAAATGTATACCACGATTCAGTTGTTGCCAACAACCTTCAAACTTTAACAGTTGGAACCATTAGCAACAATGCAACCTTTGGTAAAACCGATGCTAATTTTTATGTTCAATTTAATTTACCAGCCAGTCAGTTTGCCTTTGAATCGAGCACAGTGATAGATTCTATTTTTGTGATGTTTCCGTACCGAGGCACTTATGCTGAAATTACAACCCCACTTAATTTATCAATGACATTAGTTGATGCCGCATCAAGCAATAAAATAGCTGAATCTACTATCTATTATTCTAATAAAACATTCACATTAAGTAGTACTAACATTGGTTCAAAAGCCAACGTTAGTTTTTCGGTAATTGATAGTGCAAAAGAATATGGAAAAACTATTCAGCCGCTATTAAAAATTCCTGTTTCCAATACAGCTTTTGTTGCTGATTTAATATCGCAAAATGGCTCTACAACAGGCTCATTTTATGATAATACTAATTTTCATAAATATCTAAATGGCGTATACATTAATAATACAACTACTAATGCAAACGGGTTACTTCAATTATCGCCCACCGATGCTGAATACTCGGGTTTAATGGTTTATTATCATACAGCTACAGCCGATTCGCAAAAAATTTTATTCCCCATCAATGCTGCCGGAACTGTAAATCATTTTACACATGATTACAATGGAAGCAAAGTGAAACAAGTAATTCAAGCCAATACCAATCAAGATTCAATATATGTTAGTGGCATTGCTGGCGTACGAAGCAAAATATTTATACCAGGCTTATCTGCCTTAAAAAATACTATTATCAATAAAGCTGAAATAACTTTTGAAAACGTAGATGCTGCCTCAACAAGTTTATTTAAAGCACCGGGCAATTTATTACTTACCAGAATAAATGCTGCCGATGGAAAAGAAATTTCGTTAGAAGATATAACCGAAGGTTCGCCAATAAGCACTTTATCTAACGCCAATTATTATGGTGGTATTTATGCTAACGGAAAATATACATTTAATATAGCCAGATATTTACAAAAATTAGAAAGAGGCATTTATACTAACGATGGTTTTTATATTGAAGCCTATAATGCAGCGGAACGACCTGCTCAAGTTGTCTTAGGTGGTAATAACTCATCTAATTATAAAATAAAACTAAAAATATTATTCACTAAAATTCATTAATCATTATGTGTGGAATAGTAGGATACATTGGTAAACGAGAAGCTTACCCCATTTTAATCAAAGGATTAAAAAGATTAGAATACAGAGGCTATGATAGCGCTGGCGTTGCATTGTTAAATGGCGATTTAAAAACCTTTAAATGCATGGGCAAGGTTAGCGATTTAGAAAATCATACCATAGGCAAAGATATAACTGGTTCGATAGGCATTGGGCATACAAGATGGGCTACACATGGCGAACCTAATGATATAAATGCACATCCACATTACAGTGGTAGTGGTAATTTAGCAATTATTCATAATGGAATTATTGAAAATTATGCGCCATTAAAAGCCGAAATGCAAAGCCGTGGGCATGTGTTTATTAGCGATACAGATACCGAAGTACTAATTCATTTAATTGAAGATATTCAGGAAAATGAAAACATAAGTTTAGAAGATGCGGTAAGAGAAGCCTTATCTGAAGTACATGGTGCTTATGCCATAGTTATTGCGGCCAAAAACGAGCCCGATAAATTAATATGTGCTCGTAAAGGAAGCCCAATGGTAATTGGTATTGGCGATAAAGAATTTTTTATAGCATCAGATGCTACGCCTATTGTTGAGTATACGAAGAATGTAATTTATATGGATGATGAAGAAATTGCAGTAGTTACATTGGCCGGCGAATTATCTATTAAAACAATTAAAAATCAAGTAAAAACACCATACATACAAAAGCTTGAGTTGAAATTAGAAATGCTTGAAAAGGGTGGTTACGAGCATTTTATGTTGAAAGAAATTTATGAACAACCTCGTTCAATTCGTGATACGATGAGAGGCAGAGTGCATGCAGGAAAAGGAATTGTGAAATTAGGCGGCTTAGTAGAATACGAACATAAATTTGTAAATGCTGATAGAATAATTATTGTAGCCTGTGGCACAAGCTGGCATGCTGGCTTAGTAGCCGAATATTTATTTGAAGATTTAGCACGTATACCTGTTGAGGTTGAATATGCCAGTGAATTTCGGTATCGTAATCCAATTATTACTGAAAAAGATGTGGTAATTGCCATCTCTCAATCGGGCGAAACGGCTGATACTTTAGCTGCCATTGAAATGGCCAAATCTAAAGGCGCTACTATTTTTGGTGTATGTAATGTTATTGGTAGCAGTATTCCTAGGGCATCGCATGCAGGAGCATATACCCATGCAGGACCCGAAATTGGTGTAGCATCTACCAAAGCATTTACCAGCCAAGTAATGATTTTAACATTAATGGCTTTACAAGTAGCACATAGTAAGGGAACTATTTCTGAATCAAGATTTCATCAGTTATTAAACGAGTTGGAATTGATACCAGAAAAAGTAAATGAAGTATTGCAAATGGATAAAGAAATTGAACGTATTGCTTATGAATTTAAAGACATTCCTAATTTTTTATATTTAGGCAGAGGTTACAATTTTCCTGTGGCATTAGAAGGTGCATTAAAATTAAAAGAAATAAGTTACATACATGCCGAAGGTTATCCGGCGGCCGAAATGAAGCACGGGCCTATTGCATTAATTGATGAAAATATGCCTGTTGTATTTTTATGTAATAACCAAAGTGCTTACGAAAAAATTGTAAGCAATATTCAAGAAGTAAAAGCTCGTAAAGGCAGAGTGATTGGCATAGTAGAAAAAGGCGATGAGATAATAAAAAAATTAAGCGAATTTTCAATTGAAGTACCAAGTACCGAAGAACCATTTTCGCCATTATTATCAAGCATACCGTTGCAATTATTAGCTTATCATATTGCGGTAATGAGAGGCTGTAATGTAGATCAGCCACGTAATTTAGCAAAAAGTGTAACGGTAGAATAATAACATCGTTTCAATAACAATTATTTGTATGGCGATAATACAGATGATTAGTTTCGTTTAGCATGAACCTTACATAACAACCATCGGTTAACTTATAGCAAAATGTGGATTAAAGGGTTTGAGCAATAATCAACGCCATGATGAGTGTCCTCACTCATCATTTAATTCACTCTTCCAATTTATTTTTGAAAAGGAAAAAATAATTGTGGAACTATTTTTTAAGCTATTTTATTAAAATAATTTGAGATGAGTGAGGACACTCATCTCGGCAGAAACAGGTTTAAAACTACTCCTTCACAAACTTTCCATTCATTATATTGCCGTTTGTATCAATAGCTTTTATAAAGTATATGCCGCTTGGTAATGTTTCTACATTAATAGAGATGCTTCGTTCCTCAGCATGACCGCCAACTCCGTCATGGTGAGCCTGCCGAACCATCTGTGTTCTACCCAACACATCCGTAATTTCTATTGTATTTATTAGCATATTAGCACATTGGCATATTAGCACATTGCTCACTGGATTCGG
>JBEEMV010000228.1:0-3188 GCA_041192505.1 Bacteroidota bacterium | reverse complement strand
ACGTTCAGAAATGATTTTGGCCAAATCGTCTAATTGCATTTCGCCTTTACTAACTGCACAAGGGTAGTATTTTACTTCTGGCGGTGATACCAGATTGTTTTGCTTAGGAATCATTTTAAATTGTACGGACATAAAAATAGTTTGTTAAGGTCAATAAAATATTTTCGACCCTACAAATATATAAAAAGATGTACGACTTTTATACAATTGCCGTACATCTATTGTATAAGTGTCGTACATCTTTTACTCAAATGCCGTACATTTTTTAAAAAACTAATAAGGACGAATCCGAAAAGTTGTCGGTAGGAACTGAAAATAGCATCAAGATAAGTAGAAATTACAAAAAGGTTTAGGGAAAAGGCACAATGCCAATTTACTTAAATTGTATAAATATATTTTATAATACCTGCTATTTTTTGCTAATTGCTTAATGCGAAATTTGTAATAGAAATGTTTTTTGCAATTGTAATTGTGATTCATTTCTTTATAGATTTTAAAAAAAATCCTCTAGTTTGTGTTTTCTGATGACACATCGATTCGAATGTTTTATATTTGTCTAATTCAAATCAAAACTTCCGCCTAACCTAGTTAGCAATTTTTGAATTGTAGATTTGAAATGTTTAAAAAATAGGCGAATCGCCCTTTTTAATAATTACACCCAATGGGTTAAAACACCAATTGTCTATCGATGGCTTCACTTAATGCTATTTCGGGTCCTTTAGGTCAGCTCAACGCACGTCATTTACTAAGAAGATTGTGTTTTAAATATTCCAATGAAATGGTAGCATCGCTATCGACTTTGACAATTGACGATGCTTTAGCCATCTTGCTAGTGCCAGATGCTTTTATTGGTACTCCTTATGATACAAAACCAGAGGGTAATCCTGATGGATATTGGACACAATCTACGCAAATACCGTTTTCCTATCTTGATCAAGAGCGAAAGCGGAATATCGTAAGTGGATGGTGGTGGTTCGAAGCAATGCAATCTAAGTCTGCCGCGCATAAAATGACACACTTTTTATCGACTTGTTTTACGGTTGCAAAAAGAAATTGTAACGCCACCGACTTTTATGATTATTTGCTTTTACTGCATTATTATTCGTTGGGGAATTATAAAACTTTGGCCAAAAAAATGACGCTTAATAACGCCATGTTGGTCTATTTAAACAATAACACAAATATTAAAAGCGCTCCTAATGAAAATTATGCACGTGAATTTATGGAATTGTTTACTATTGGCAAAGGTTTGCAAATTGCACCGGGCAATTATTCCAATTATACCGAGGAAGATGTAGTTGTAGCAGCAAAAGTTTTAACAGGAATCAAAAACGACATCAACCGAACCATAATTGATTCAGAAACGGGTATTCACTGCGGTTTTTTTGATTTTGCTTCTCACAATACCGAAAGCAAAATATTCAGTAATTCATTTAACGATGCGCAAGTTTCGGGAGCAAACTCAGCAGCTGCAATGGCGAATGAACTGGAAGATTTTACGACAATGTTATTCAATCAATCCGCCACCGCAGAACACATTTGCACCAAATTATACCGCTATTTTGTTAACGATTTTATATCGGCAGATGTGCACAACAATGTTATCTTGCCTTTAGCCAATCAATTAAAAGCAGCTAATTATGAATTAGCACCAGTTATAAAAACACTTTTTGCTTCGGAACATTTTTTTAATATTGACGAAAACCCCCAAGGACTGCAAATTATTGGAGGATTGGTAAAATCGCCGTTACAATTATTTAGTGAAATTTTTAGTGTTTTGCACCTTCCAATTCCCAATGCATATACCAATCCAGCAATTTATTACGATCAATTTTGGATACCATTTGCCCACAATAGTTTTTTTCAAAAGAGCGATATGTTGCTTTTTGATCCGCCTAATGTTGCTGGACATCCTGCACATTATCAGGTTCCTGATTTTGATAAAATTTGGATTTCATCAGCAACACTTTTGCCACGATTTGAAGTCATAGATTCAATACTAAATGGAATTAATTTACTTAGTGATGAAGGCAATTTTATTTATCCATCTTTTGAGTTAGCGCCCCTATTTAGTACGCAGCCAATTTGTTCTGACCCTACAAATCCATTTATATTAACGCACGAACTTTGTATTCTTTTTTTTGGACAAGAACCCAAAATAGAAAGAGAAAATTTTTTCATGAATACTTTTTTGCTAGAAGAACAACCACCAGGCGATTGGACAGGATTATGGTCTTTTTACCTACAAGCCAATTTTTCTACAGTTGTAAATTTGCGCTTAACCAAACTAATTGTAGCTATTTTAAAAGCGCCCGAATCTCAATTATTTTAACGTATGGATCGCAGACATTTTATAAAATTAGGTTCGGCACTAGGTGTAAGCACATTATTACCCTCGGAAGTGCATTCGTTATGCAAGCAAATAGAAATGTTTTGCCCTGATTTTTCTCAACGCAAGATCATTTTGATTCAATTGGCGGGAGGTAATGACGGATTAAATACGGTTATTCCAATTGCTCAATATGATACTTATGCCAATTTTAGACCTAGCATCCGGATTAAGAACACAGGGTTAAACCAATTTATAACCCTAGATTCAACATTAAACAACGAAAATCAGGTTGGTCTTCATCCAATTTTAACGCCGTTTAAAAACCTATACGACAAAGGTTATTTAAAAATCATACAAGGAGTTGGGTATCCAAATTGCAACAAATCGCATTTTAAATCAACTGATTTATGGCTTAGTGGAGGCGATGGAATGACTGAAAATTTTTTAATAGAATCGGGTTGGGTGGGGCGGTTTATGGAGGCTTATTACGAAGAAAGTCAAATGGCAACCTATCCCGCGGCACTGCAAGTTGGCAGTAGCAGTGATAGCTTATTGTTTCATGATAGTAATAAACAGAATAAAGGAATGTGCATGGGACTGATGGATGCTGACCATTATTATTCTTTAATAAATGGTTTTGCGGGAGTTGGTCCTACCATAGTTCCTTCTAATGAATTTGGTGACAAACTGAACTATGTTATGTCTGTTGATGCAAAAGCAAATACTTATAAAGAGCCAATCAATAAGGCTTTTGAAAAAGGGACTAACAATGTTACTTATCCCGATACTGACCTTGGAAATCAACTAAAAACAGTTGCAAGGTTAATTAGCGGTGATTTAAAAACAGGAATTTATT
>JBEEMV010000227.1:0-9234 GCA_041192505.1 Bacteroidota bacterium | reverse complement strand
TCACAACTGGCTTGAATGGGTTTCCTGCTAGCTACAAGTTGTAAAAGATTTATCAAAGAACACAAATTGAAAGCAAATCACAACTGAGTACCTAAACATGAATTACACGAAAAAGTTGTAAAAGATTTATCAAAGAACACAAATTGAAAGCAAATCACAACCTGTCATAGCTGTACCATCGGTGTTTTTCAGTTGTAAAAGATTTATCAAAGAACACAAATTGAAAGCAAATCACAACCATTGCGCCTGGTTAAATAACCATAAGCAAGTTGTAAAAGATTTATCAAAGAACACAAATTGAAAGCAAATCACAACCCAAAATTAATTTGTTAAATACATGAACTGGTTGTAAAAGATTTATCAAAGAACACAAATTGAAAGCAAATCACAACTATAATTGATTAATTTTTTCACTGATGAAAGTTGTAAAAGATTTATCAAAGAACACAAATTGAAAGCAAATCACAACTGGCTTAATTTACTACCATTTACAATTGAGTTGTAAAAGATTTATCAAAGAACACAAATTGAAAGCAAATCACAACATGGCATCCATTAAATCTACTGATTTTTTTGTTGTAAAAGATTTATCAAAGAACACAAATTGAAAGCAAATCACAACTTTCGGTCAATTATCCCTCGTCGGTTGTACGTTGTAAAAGATTTATCAAAGAACACAAATTGAAAGCAAATCACAACTTGATGGCAGTAATTAATTGCTTCGCAGATGTTGTAAAAGATTTATCAAAGAACACAAATTGAAAGCAAATCACAACCGAGTGCCATTATTTAAGCTATCAACTGAAGTTGTAAAAGATTTATCAAAGAACACAAATTGAAAGCAAATCACAACGTATGGTTCGGAGGGGTTGTTTAATACATTGTTGTAAAAGATTTATCAAAGAACACAAATTGAAAGCAAATCACAACTCACCCAAAGCAAATCGCCAACATTACCAGTTGTAAAAGATTTATCAAAGAACACAAATTGAAAGCAAATCACAACTAGATGCCACCATATAATCAAGAGTACGCAGTTGTAAAAGATTTATCAAAGAACACAAATTGAAAGCAAATCACAACTCAATTGCAAACTATTACAAACAATTGCAAGTTGTAAAAGATTTATCAAAGAACACAAATTGAAAGCAAATCACAACCAGTTTCTTTAATTGCATCATCATTTTTCAGTTGTAAAAGATTTATCAAAGAACACAAATTGAAAGCAAATCACAACTGAAAGATGTTGTGGCATATATTGCCAATCAAGAATTACATCATCAAAAGAAATCATTCAGAGAAGAATATGTTGAGTTTCTTAAAAGTTTGAAATTGATTTTGATGAGAAATATATTTTTAAAGAACCGTCCATAATTATTACATCCCTACGGGACTTAATGATTTTTTTTCTGTTCATAGCTACCAATATTAAGTCCTTACAGGACTAAGCAATTACCCAACAACAATTCAACGAAAAATTAAAAGGCTTTAATAGTAAAAAACAATTGGAAACTTATTTAGTGAATATGGTAGTGAGTTGCCATTTTAAGATTGTACTACTTTTATACTAACTATTTTCAATAATAATCCATATTTAAAACGGATACCCAACCGCTAAATTATATTTCAAATTTCGGCTGCGCCATGTAGATGAATTTAATTGAACTTGGCTACCTAACCATTTTTGGTCGTATGGTTGCACAACAGGAAAGCCAACATCAAGCCGTATTAAAAAATACGATTTATAATCGAACCTAATTCCTGCGCCTGCATCAATGGCAAATTGTTTGTAAAATTTATCTAAATTAAATTCGGCACCATTCCGCAATTTATCAGTATTCATCAACCATACATTGCCAGCATCGGTAAATAATGCACCTTTTAAATACCACCACAAATGAAATCGATATTCAAGATTGGCTTCTAATCGTATATCGCCAGTTTCGTTTTCAACCGAATCAACATATTTTTTATTGTATGAATAAACACCTGGACCAACAGTTCGGGCTCTAAAACCTCTCATACCATTTGGGCCACCAGCATAAAATTGCTTTACATAAGGCAATACTGTGCTGTTGCCATAAGCTTTGCCAATGCCTGTTGCAGTACGTAATACGATATTTTGTTTGTTATTAATTCTGATATTAAATCTATTCTCAACATCTAATTTTGCAAATTGCGACAACTCGTTTCCAAAAATTTTTATAGGCTCATTTAATTTAACAGCCTTTGCTGCAAGCGACGATAAATTGCCCGATAAATCAACAAAAGTTTTAAGATAATAGGTTACTATTTTTAGTTGATTTGGTTTGATAGAATTATAGGTATAAGTATAATTCATTCCTGGAATTAATTGCGATTGAAAACTTCCAATCAATAATGGATTACGGTTTAAAATATCAGTAAATGCAGTGCTTTTAGAGGGATAACTAATAAAACTTAATACAAATGGATTAAGATAATGATGTTTGTTTTTCGATTCATTCCATTCATATCCAAATGAAAAACTGGTTTGATTTTGTGTGTAATAATTCTTCCTTGAAAAATAATTGTACGATGCCGAAATTTTTGTTTTAGCATTTTCGTTTGCTGATGAATGTTTGGTTCTGAATGGCAACATAAATCTTGGAAACTGAATAGATGCTTGTGTGCCAATATCTAATACATTAAATGCCTTATCTGTATTTTCAAATGGCGATTCAAGTGAACCTTTTGCTGATAAAGAAAATATATCGGCTGTTTTAAAAAGGTTTTTAATTTTCAAACTCGAATTTATACCTGCTCCAAAAAAGTCGTTGTTGGTACTAGTTTGCAGCTCGTTGGTTATTTCTAATTTTTTATTTGGTATTAAAAAAATATAACAATTTAAAGTTGATGCAGATGTTTGTACAAACTGAATATTAGTAGTTTTAAAAATTCCTAACGCCGCTAATCGTGCGGCAGTAAGTTGATGCTGTTCTAACGAATAAAAACTATTTGGTTGAATAAAAATATTATCGAGCAATGCGCCAGGCTTTACATTAAATTTCTTTATCACAAACTGATAACCATTTACTTTAACGGTATCGGATGAATTATAAATTACTGATGAATCTGTTCGATAATTGGGATATACATAAATATTTTTTACTGTAAGCTTTTGGTGTTGCTCCTTTTCAGGATTTGTAACTACTAATTTAATATTTACCGGTCGGTTATTTTCGGTAAATAAATCTTTTAATAAATTATTTTTTTTGGTAAAAACCAAAGCACTATCCATGGTATAATAAATATATTGCTGACTAAAATTATAATATCCATTATTTCGCATCAGCAATTCAATACGTTCACGTTCGGCACTAAGAACGAGGCTATTAAAGGGTTCGCCGCTTTTTATTAATGATAACCCTTTGTTATCCATCATTAATTTTTCAATCAATTTATCTTCGGCTATTAACTGCACATCATTAATAATGTATTGCGTTTTGGGTTTAATAATATAAGATACACTTGCCTTTCTGTTTTTCTTTTTAACTTTTACATCAACCACTGCATCATAATATCCATTGTTAAATAAATAATCTTGTATTTGATAAACCGAACGCCTTACAACCATTGAATCATATACATTATAAGGTTCGCCCATATTTTCTTGAAACCAACTTTTTACAGATGTAAGTTTACCACCCGAGCAAGCATTATAAATTAAAAGCTTGTATTTAAATCTTATTCCAAATATTTTTAAGAATCCAAAAAGCTGTTTGTTTTCTGATGGTCGGGCTATGGCAATAATTTCGGAAGGAGAAATATTTTTTGTTGTTAACTTTAAAGGCGATTTTATCACCACTTCATTCTTTTTTAATAGATATTGGTTGGCTGGTAAATGGCTTGTAGTACTGCATGAATGCAGCATTACAATTAAAACAATAAATACGAAATAAAATTTATTCATGAATATTTCTAAAACTCAAATATCGTTCCTTAAATCATTAACTGATAAAAAATTTCGTCTAAAATACGAATCCTTTGTGGCTGAGGGCAATAAAATTTGTGAGGAAGTTTTAAACAGCAGTTGGGAAATTGAACAAGTTTATGCTACTATTTTTTTTGTTGAACGATACAAATTTAAATATGATAAATCAAAAATTCATATCGTTACAAAAAATGAAATTGAACGAATTTCAAATTTATTTTCGCCTACCGAAGTTATTGTAATTGCTAAAATTCCTACCCCTGCCCTACCTAAATTTGATACTACAAAATGGAGTTTGGCATTGGATGGAATACAAGACCCTGGCAACTTTGGAACTATTATTCGTACGGCAGATTGGTTTGGTATTACCGAAATTTTTGCATCGCATGATTGTGCCGATTTTTATAATTCAAAAACCATACAAGCTACCATGGGTTCATTTTTAAGAGTTAAAGTTCATTATTGCAATTTGAATGAATTGATTCAACAAAATCATTTTAAAAATATTGCTGGAGCAGTGATGAATGGTAAAAATATTTTTACCGAAACTATTTCAACATCGGGATTAATGATTTTAGGAAATGAAGGAAGAGGCATTAGCGAAACGATATTGCCATTAATTAATCAACCGCTAACTATTCCATCAAAAGGAAATGCTGAATCGTTAAATGTGGCTGTGGCGGCAGGCATAATTTGTAGCCGAATTACATAAAACAAAAAAGCTGATAAAGAAACGTTATGTTCTGTATCAGCTCTGTTGCCAAAAATAAACTCTATGAAAAAAATCTTGATACAAAAGTATAGCAACAATGCCCTTAAAAACATAGAGTGTTTGTTGTATTTTTCTAAGTAATTAAACGTAGCAATTAATTTAAAATCATGAACGAATCGTTTCTGCATTATATCTGGAAACATAAGCTATTAAAGGCTTCCGACTTAAAAACAATTAATAACGAAGCCATTACAATTATTCATACAGGCAATCATAATACGAATGCTGGACCTGATTTTTTAGAAGCTAAAATAAAAATTGGTAATGTAATTTTAGTTGGCAATATCGAAATTCATTTGCATACATCCGATTTTGAAAAGCATCATCATCAGCATGATGAAAATTACAAGAATTTAATTTTACATGTTGTTTATCAGCATGATAAAAATATTAATATCAATTGCCCTACACTTTGTTTAGAAAAAATAATTCCGCTTTATTTACTTCGAAATTTCGAACAATTACAACAAAGCAAAGAGGCCATTCCGTGTTCAAATTTAATTCATCATATTTCCGATTTTAAATGGAAAGAGGCTTTGCAGCGCTATTCTATTGAACGATTAGAAAGAAAAATATTTTTGGTAGAAGAAATTTTAAAACAAAACGATAATAATTGGGAAGAAACTTTTTATCAAATGCTTACTCGAAATTTTGGAATGAAAGTAAATGGCGAAGCATTTTTTGAATTAGCAAAATCGCTGCCTATTAAAATTTTATCGAAACATAAAAACTCGTTGATGCAGTTAGAAGCCATGCTGATTGGGCAATCGGGCATGTTGAATGAAATTTTTAGCGATACGTATGCTATACAATTGCAAAAAGAATATCAATTTTTACAACATAAACATGAGCTGAAACCTATACCAACAGCGCTTTGGAAAATGGCTCGAATGCGACCACAAAATTTTCCGCCATTGCGCTTGGCTCAATTGGCTGCTTTAATTTATGAAGCATCGCATTTATTTTCCAAAATTATTGAAGCCACAGATTTAAAAACGGTAATTAAATTATTCGAAACTGCGCCATCCAATTATTGGCAATCGCATTATAGATTAGATGCTTCATCTACTAAATCGAAAAAGCAAATTGGTAATTCAACTATCGAAAATATTATTATCAATACTATTGTGCCTGTATTGTTTGCTTATGCAAAATTTAAAAACAATGATGATTTGCAAAACAAAGCCATTGATTGGTTAGAGCAGTTATCTGCCGAAAAAAATGTCATTATTTTGGATTGGAAAAAATTAAACATTAAAGCCACAAATGCAGCAGATACACAGGCTTTAATAGAACTTAAAAATGAATATTGCAATAAAAAAAGATGCACCGAATGTATGATTGGAATGAATTTGATGCAGCAAAACAATTAAAATAATTCACATTTTATTTTCATTTATAACAATACAATTAACCAATACTCGTTTTACTTTTGTCCTATTGAAAAACACATCTATAAAATATTTCTTTCTTTTTGTTTTCATCTTTTTATCATTTGCTGTACAAGCTCAGCCAAATAGTAAAAAGGAAAAACGCATCATTCAATTTAGCGGCATGGTATTAAGCAGCGATAGCTTAGAAGTACTGCCATACGCTGTTATTTACGATAAAAATATTGGTAAAGGCACTTACTCTACTTATTCAGGATTCTTTTCGTTTGCCGCTTCCGAAGGCGATAGTATTTATTTTTCGTATGTAGGTTTTAGACGCAAACTGGTTGTCATTCCTACTAATTTAATGGAAGATAGATATAGTATGATGCAATTACTTTCAGCTGATACCATTAATTTGCCTGTTACAATTATTCGCCCATATCCTAAACCTGAAGAATTTAAACGTGCATTTATGGAATTAAATGTACCAGATGATGATATGGATAGAGCTTTAAAAAATCTGAAACGTATGAGTCGAGAGGATTTGAATATATCTGTACCCATTGATGGCAGAGAAGCTTCGAGTGCTTATATTAGAAATTATGCCAGCACTTTTTATTATAAAGGACAAATTCCACCTCAAAATATTTTCAATCCTTTAGCTTGGGCCGAGTTTTTTAAAGCTTGGAAACGTGGCGATTTTAAGAAAAAAACTTACTATTAATTAGCTCACTTTAGTTGCTTTACTTTCCATTTTTTTAAAAATAAATTTCTTTCATCTATACATTGGGTAGATAGTTTTTTATTTTGCATTCAAATATTTTATTGATGAAAAAAAATCGTCTTACCATTTTTATTTTTGCAGCCATGATAATTGGAATTATTGTTGGTGCTGTTATTCATAGCAATAATACCATTGACGGAAAAACCAATGTGGCATTTTATACCGATAATATTTCGGTGCTTACCAAAATATTTTTGAATTTAATTAAAATGATTATTGGGCCTTTGGTCTTTGCATCGTTGGTGGCTGGTGTAGCCAAATTGGGCGATGTAAAAGTAGTGGGCCGAATAGGTGGCAAAACATTAGCTTGGTTTTTATTTGCCACTTTAATTTCTTTATCATTAGGAATGCTATTGGTTAATTTTTTTCAACCTGGCGCAGGTATGCCCAATGTGCCTATGCCTGTAGATGCAGCAAAAACAACAGCCGCAGCCACATCTATTAATTTTACTGATTTTGTATCGCACATTTTTCCCACTTCTATTTTTAAAGCTTTAGCCGAAAATGAAATTTTAGAAATTATTGTATTTGCTATTTTCTTCGGAATGGCTTGTGCTGCAATGCCCGATGTTTCGAAACCCATTATTAAAGCATTAGATGCTGTTACACATATTATGCTTAAAGTAACCACATTTGTAATGAACTTAGCGCCAATAGCTGTGTTTGCAGCCATTAGCGGCACTATTGCACAAAATGGTTTAGAGGTATTAGTTACATTTGGCAAACTGATTGGCGAATTTTATTTAGGACTTATTTTGCTTTGGATAATTTTAGTAACCCTTGGATTTTTATTTACAGGCAAAAAAATATTTCAACTTATTAGCGGTATTAAAGATGCTGTATTACTTGCTTTCAGTACATCTAGCAGCGAATCGGCTTTTCCTAAATTGATTGAAGAGTTAGAGCGATTTGGATGCAGCAATAAAATTGTAAGTTTTGTATTGCCATTAGGTTATTCATTTAATTTAGATGGCAGCATGATGTATATGACTTTTGCATCGCTGTTTATTGCCCAATGTTATCATATACAATTATCATTTGCACAGCAATTAAGTATGCTTTTAATATTAATGGTAACTAGCAAAGGCATAGCAGGTGTGCCACGGGCTTCATTGGTAGTTATTTCGGGCGCATTAGCCACATTTCATATACCCGAAGCAGGGTTATTATTATTAATGGGAATAGATCAGTTACTAGATATGGGTCGTTCGGCTACTAATGTATTAGGCAATGCCGTAGCTACCACAGTAATAAGCAAATGGGAAAATGAATTGAGGTAGAATTATAAAATTAAATTTTATCACACCACATAAAAAATCTATTAAACTAAAAAAAGGAATCTTCAATTGAAGATTCCTTTTTTAGAAATATTTAAAGCTAATAAATTACATCATAGCTGCATCGTATCTTTTGCTTACTTCAGCCCAATTTATTACATTCCAAAATGCTGCAATATAATCAGGTCGACGATTTTGATAATGTAAATAATAAGCATGTTCCCATACATCTAATCCTACTATTGGTGTGCCTTTGCAATCAGCAATATCCATTAAAGGATTATCTTGATTGGGTGTACTGCAAACACATAATTTCTTATTCGCATCTACACATAACCAAGCCCAACCGCTTCCAAAACGGGTAGCACCTGCTGCTGCAAATTTTTCTTTAAATGTTTCAAACGAACCAAATTCAGTTGTTATGGCATCAGCCAATTTTCCAGTAGGATTGCCACCAGCATTGGGTGCTAATGAATTCCAGAAAAAGGTATGATTCCAATGTCCGCCGCCATTGTTTCTTACAGGCATAGGGTATTTAGAAATATTGGCAATCAATTCTTCAATTGATTTGTTTTCAGCATCTGTACCAACAATGGCATTGTTTAAATTAGTAACATAAGCATTGTGGTGTTTGCCATGATGAATTTCCATGGTCAATTTATCAAAGTGTGGCTCTAATGCATCGTGGGCATAAGGTAGCGCTGGTAATGTATGTGGCATTTTTATTTTTATTTAATTGTTATTCAAAAAAACATTATTCGGCTTTCTTTTTTGTAGCTCGTGGCTTTTTTTCTTTTGCAGGTGCTTCTTCAGCGCCTTCTTCTTTTACTGTTTTTTTACGAGCTGCTTTTTTAACAGGTTTTTCAGTAGCTGCTTCTTCGCCAAATAAATTTGCAGCTTCTTCTTTTTTAGTTTCTTTTACTTCGGCTGTTTTTGATTCAGCTACTGGAGTAGCTTCTGTTTTTGTTTCTTCTACTTCATCAAAATTCATGTCTTTGCAGATAGCAAACCATTTTATGAATTTTTTTATATCGCTAATTTTTACTTTTTCTTCATCATAATTAGGCAATACAATT
>JBEEMV010000226.1:0-20577 GCA_041192505.1 Bacteroidota bacterium | reverse complement strand
TACATTGATTGAACAAGCCGAACAAGGCGTTGATTATTTCACCATTCATGCAGGGGTCTTGTTGCGTTATGTGCCCATGACAGCAAACAGAGTAACGGGCATAGTGAGCCGTGGTGGCTCTATTATGGCTAAATGGTGTTTGGCTCATCACAAAGAAAATTTCTTGTACACTCACTTCGAAGAGATTTGTGAAATCATGAAAGCGTATGATGTTGCCTTTTCTTTGGGCGATGGTTTACGCCCCGGAAGTATTGCCGATGCTAATGATAGAGCACAGTTTGCCGAGTTAGAAACGTTAGGCGAACTCACAAAAATTGCTTGGAAGCATGATATACAAACGATGATTGAAGGGCCGGGACATGTGCCCATGCACCTGATAAAAGAGAACATGGATAAGCAATTGGCGGAATGCCACGAAGCACCATTTTATACTTTAGGCCCATTGACAACTGATATTGCACCGGGCTACGACCACATCACCAGCGGCATTGGTGCTGCTATGATTGGTTGGTTTGGCTGTGCCATGTTGTGTTATGTTACGCCAAAAGAACACCTCGGTTTGCCGAATAAAAAAGATGTGAAAGATGGAGTGATTACTTACAAACTGGCTGCCCATGCTGCTGATTTGGCAAAGGGACACCACACTGCCCAGTTGAGAGATAATTTATTGTCGCAGGCACGATTCGATTTCCGTTGGCAAGACCAATTTAATCTATCGCTTGACCCTGATACTGCTCGTGAATTTCATGATGCAACTTTACCAAGCGACAATGCAAAGGTGGCTCACTTTTGTAGCATGTGTGGCCCAAAATTTTGTTCGATGGAAATTACACAACAAGTACGTGAATACGCTGCCAACCTCGATGCAGAAGCCATTGCCAATGCTATGTTGGAAAAAAGTAAAGAGTTTAAGGAGAAAGGAAGTGAGATTTATGTTGAAGGAGTTTAAAATTATAACGTTATGTTTTTAGATAATTTCAAAGATGCTTTTAATGGAATAATTGAAAAAGTAAAAAATCCATTTGGTGGGACATTCATTGCCGTATGGATAATCCATAATTGGGATTTTGTTTATTCTCTTTTCAATTTTGATAAAGATTGTGAGAGAGTTGATAAACTTTACATAATCGAAAACTACATATACACAAGGGGTTACTGTGATTTATTTTGGACCCCAATTCTCTGGACTTTCATAGGTATATTATTCTACTTATTGTTTAGTTATTTAAGTTTAGCAATTTTTACCGCTGCGGAAAGACTAATTAAATCAAGAATTTTATCAATTGACAGCAAAAAAATTGTTTCAAAAGAAAGGCATAATGATTTGAAAGAAGCATTAGAAAATGCGAATAAAAAAATTGCCGAAATAGAGAAGTCGCTCAATGATAAAAGAAATGAAAATGATGATTTGAGTAAAGTAATTGAGGAAATTCAAAGCTCAAGTTCTGCAACAGTTGAAACACTAAAATCAACTAATCAAGCATTGAATGAGCAAAACAAAACAGAACGAGAAAAATTTGAATCCCTTTTTGACATAAAAAAGATTACTGGAAAATGGCAATGTATTTTGCCAGATGGAAATAATTATGAAGTAGAAATTACCGATGATTTTACTTGGAAAGAAAGATATCCGAATCAACAAGATTTTAGTGGCGTTTTTCATATCGATAATTTTTACGTCAACTATCTAAAAAACAATGTTATCCTGCTAAAAAGAAGAAATAACTTTATCAATACTAAAGATAGAATTAGCAATGCTTCTAACTATTATTATCTGTCGTTAAATATTGAAGAGCAAAATTTTGAAAAGGGTTTCAATGAACTGAAAGGAATGGAATCTTGTGAATTTGGGACTTGGCCTTTTTTAATGAAAAGAAAGTGATTTTCATTTTTGTTCCATCGGAACAATTCGTGGGTAGCAAAATTTGCAACAGAGCAGCACCACACGTTCCTAAGGAACGTTTCGTAAATCATTCATTTTATTTTTCTACCCATCAAAAAATCCTAACGGATTTAAAAACAAAAAAAGCGAATCAAAATTTTGATTCGCTTTTCATTTTTAATTCTGTTGTATTGGTTTGATATTTAAAATGCTGCTACTTTTTCAAGTAACAGCATTTTATTGTACTAAAAATTGTTTTACATTTTATTCAAAACACTTACCACAGGCATACCTATAACACCAGCGTTTTTCATCGTTTCTTGAAATTGTGGATTGCTCATCATGCCTTGCAAAATTTCAGCATTAGGAGCTTCAAAAATAAATGTAACCATGTTAGGATTTTCAACCGATGTAAATACACCTAATGATTTTAAACCAAATTGTGCTCTGTTTGCTTCATCTCCATCAAAGCCAACTTTCCATGTTGCAAAGTCTTTTACTTCGTGTGAACCAATAATTGTTACCATTTTATATTTTGTTTTATTTTTCCTACTCGTAAGGCTTTTCGGATTACGCCCCGTTTATTAAAGTGGTGGCTGGATTCCACTATATGTTTTAATGAAATTAATTCTTCGCCGCTGCTTTCATCATATCTTCCATGTCTTCAGCCGAAGGGCCATAAATAGAAGGATTACGCATATCCATTGCCCGGTAATAAGTTGATAATTGCCCACGATGATGAACCAAATCTAACAATAATGTCCAATACATATCGGTCATTTTTCCTTCGTAAATTTTTCTGTTACCTACTGTTAAGCTAATCATTTTGTTTGCCCAATCTTCATCACTTACCGTTTTTACTTTTTCAATTAATAATTGTGAGTTCTTTTCAAAATAAGTGGCTGCTTCTTCGGTGTTATTAAAAGTAAGTTGTTGCTCATTTATATCGCCCGAAGTGATGGCTAAAAACATATCTTCGGCATGGGGCAAAATATGCCCGATGATTTGATGTGCCGTTCTCGACTTTTCATTGGGTTTGTATTCCAACTTGCTCATATCAGTTGGTAAACCTTTGATAGCAACTAATGTGCGTTTCATTTCCTTGTGCCAGTGGTTGGCAAAAAATTCTTGGTGTGTCATAATGTTATTGATTTTGTTGTGAAGATAAAAGATTAAACAAGAAGTAATTTTTTTCTGCTGTTACTTTATGCTCCTGCTGGCGCAGTCTTAAGCATTCAGTAGAATGCCAAGTTGTTTCGGAGCTATAGAAAAGGCTGTGAATAATTACATAAAACGAAGAAAAAGGAATTGGAATTTAAACAATACCAAATTAAAATAAAACACCCTTCTAAATTTAGAACTTAGAAGGGTGAAAAAAAACTGTAAAAAAAATTATTGTTCTCTTGATGGATTACGGCTGTATACCTTTCCATCCATATATTCTTGTGTAGCAAGAATGGTTGGATGAGGTAATTTTTCGTAATACTTACTGATTTCTATTTGTTCACGGTTTTCGTGAATTTCTTCTAAATTATCTGATGTGCTAGCAAATTCAGCCAACTTATTGTGTAACTCTTCACGAATGGTGCTGCTTAATTGATTAGCACGTTTCGAAATAATTACTACAGTTTCGTAAGCATTATTTGTTTTAGCTTTTAAAGCATCCATGCTACGTGTTTCAACGCCTGGATTGCTTGGAACCATCTTCTTTGCTGGAGGTGTATTACTCATATATTTTGTTATTGCTTTTTATTTTTCAATTTTTCTAATTCGGCTCTTGAATTATCATAAATTTTTTGAGCTTCTTTAGAATATTTCGAGGTGGCAAATTTATCAATAAAATTCGAATAATAGTTGATTGCATCCGAATATCTTTCAGATTTTTTTGTAGGAATACTTTCTTTTGCAAAATCATAACTTGCCTTTAGCATTTGAAAAGTTAAATAATCTGCATTTTTTGAATCTGGAAAATCTTTTAATACTGATTTATAAGCTATAATAGATGCTTTTAAATCACCAATATTGTAATATAAATCTGCGGCTCTAGTAGCTTTTAATTCTAATTTATCACGAAGTGCTGCAATGTATTCATTTGCTTTTTGAACCCTTGCATCTTCGGGGTGATTATTTATAAATAATTGCAAAGCATTTATGCCTTTTGTGGTTTCGGTTTGATCTAAATTTACTTCGGGCGAAAGCAAATAATAGCAATAAGCGCTCATGTATTCGCACTCGGTAGCGTTTTCAAAATTGGGATAGTTATCGCCAATGTATTTAAAATGGTAAGCTGCCATCATGTAATCTTTACTACCATAATGCGACCAAGCATAGTAATAATAAACCTGTTCGAAGTTTTTTGTGCCACGTAATGTAGCCAATACTTCTTCGAATAAAGGCTGAGCTTTTTCAAACTCTTCTTTATTATAAAACTCTTTGGCTTTGGTTAGTTTCAAATTCAAATCGCCACTTTTAAGCAGCTTTTGATAAGGGTCGCAGCTGGTTAAAAGCATGGCACCTACTATACTAAATATGGCTATGTATAAATACGATTTCTTCATCGGGCTGCAAATGTAGCTAAAAGATTAATGAGTGGTATAACAACTTTAATTCAATTTTATTGTATGTTGTTTTTATTAAGATGTGAGTTTTTAAAAACTACTTTTATTGAAACAATTTAAATGTGAGTGAGAACGCTCATTTCAGCGAAAGATTAAAATTAATTAAAATTTACAAAATTCTTAGGATTTACAGCAATGCCATTATACCATAATTCGAAATGCAAATGTGGGCCATGAGATAATTCGCCCGTATTACCTACTACCGAAATTACATCGCCAGCTTTTACAAAATTGCCTACTTTTTTATATAATACCGAGCAGTGTTTATACATTGAAACTATGCTATTAGCATGTTGAATAGAAATGGTATAACCGTTTTCTAATGTCCAATCGCTAAAAATTACTACACCATCTAAAGTAGCTTTTATAGGTTCGCTTTTTGCCGAGGCAATATCAATTCCGAAATGATTAGCAGCAGGATTAAATACAGATGAAATAGTGCCTTTAAGCGGACTGAAAAAATAAAATTCCGAAATTTTTGTTCCAGTTTTTACATCACCCAAATTCGAATTACCCGATTTGTTTTTAATCAAAAATTTTTCTTTTTTTTCTTCCGTAGCTCTTAGTTCAGCATCATCGGCCGAATTAGATTCAATGTTAATTTTCGAATAATTATCGTTTTGGTTTTTGGTAGGTGGCGCAGGTTTGCTGCCATCCATATTGCCATCAATAATTCTATTTATATTTTTTAAATACAAATCGGTTGCTGCCGATAGTTGTTCTAACGAATCAGCTTTTAATCGTAATTGAATAATTTCATTGCGGCTACTTACATCGCCATAGCCCGGTATGTATTCTTTTAAAGGTGTAGCAATAATTAGCATTACTGTAATAATGATAAGCGAAACCGATAAAGTGCTTAAAGCAATAAATATATTTAAGCGGCTTAAACGCAAACTTGCTAACTCCTGATAGGTTTTATCATTCATGATAACTAACCTATATTTGTTTTTAAGTTGTTGCCAAAAGCTACGTTTATTTTTTCCTTGTTCCAAAATAGTTTTGTTTTGAATATTATTTTGCGAAAAATAAAATATTTTTGCTGATAATAACGTTTTATAAATAGCTATAGTAATCTAATAAATTTATTCCAAAGGTAATTTGAAATTTAATAACAGAAATAGAATTGTTTATGCATTCACATTTTTTTGTGTATTGCATCTTTCTTTTATTCATTTAGCTACTGCGCAAATGAATAAAGGAAGCCATGTTCAGCAGAATCAATCTACAAAAAAAACTACTTCATCTGTTGCTTCTAAAAGCAATGCTGCTGCTGGTAAAGAATCCACCACCACTAAAGTAGAGGATGAAACTATTGGCAAAGATGATGGCAGCGGCAAAGTAAATAGAAAAGGAAAACGATATAGTATTGGGCAGATTTATCACAATGTAACTGTTAGATATAATTTTTATTATAATGGTAGATTGAAATTGAATTTGGCTTTAGATAAAGTAAAAACATCACAGCAAGATGATTATTCTAAAATTTTACCATTATACCCCGATGAAGCCGATGTAAGCACCGTAGGGCCCGATATGGATGAAGTGATAAAAAAAATGTCGAGTGCTATTCAGCTTCATCAACCATCGGTTTGGAAACCCGATTGCTATTTGATGATGGGTAGGGCTTATTATTATAAAAAAGAATATGCCGATGCATTAGAAGTGTTTCAATACATTCAAACACATTTTAAAATTAAAACCATTAAGGGTGTACCTGTTGAAACAAAAAAAATATTTCATCAGCCCATTGCCAATCCAGGTTTGCTATGGTTAATTAAAACATATATTCAAATGGAAAAATACAACGAAGCCGATGCAGTAATGGCTGAAGTTGAATCGAGAAAAGGGTTTCCATTAAAATTAAAAGATGAATTAAAAATACTGCATGCTTATTTGTATATAAAAAATAAAGATTATAAACGGGCTGTGCCTCAATTAAATGAAGCCATTAAACTTACTAAAGATAAAAATTTAGTAACCCGATATACATTTATAACCGCACAAGTAAAAGAGGCATCGGGTAGTAAACTTAATGCCATAAAAAGTTATAAGGAAGTGTTGGCATTGAAGCCCGATTTTGTAATGGATTTTAATGCCCGAAAAAAAATTGTTGAACTGTATAGCTCGATGGAAAATGCACCACCCAACGAAGTTAGAAGTTATTTAAACGGAATGCTTGCCGACAAACGATTTAAAGATTATTGGGATGAAGTGTATTACATGTTGGCAAAACTTGAGTTAAAAAATAAAAACGAAAAACAAGCCATTGCCGATTTAAAAAATTCTGTTTTTTATAGCACCATTAATGCTACTCAAAAAGGATTATCATTTGAATTATTGGCAGATATTTATTATAATAAATCGCAGTACATATTGGCTCGAAACCGCTATGATAGCACATTGCATTACCTTAGCTCAAGCCATATTGATTTTCCGATTGTAAAAGAAAGAAAAGATGTATTAGATAATGTGGTGGCAAAAATCAGAATTATTCAGAAAGAAGATAGCTTACAAAAATTAGCTATGATGAATCCAATGGCTTTAGAAAAAAAAGTGAGTAGAATGATTGAATCTAAACACAGAAAAGAATTAAATGATTCATTAGATAAAATGACAAGGCAGCAAGCAAATGCTGATAATAAACAAAACGGACAAAATGATGATGCAGCAGTTTGGTATTTTTATAATTCATCATTAAAAGCAAGCGGCTTTAACGATTTTGTACGAAAATGGGGCAACAGAACTTTAGCTGATAATTGGCGCAGAAATAATAAACAATCGGTTGCTAATTCGGGTGATGGAAGCAAAGATAAAGATGATGAAAAAACCGAAGACCCTAAAATGAAAAGTAAGGATAGTAAAGCCCCAACTACAGAATTAGAAAGAGCTTTGGCAGATATACCTACCACCCCCGAAGGCAAAGAAGAATCGGATAAAAGAATTATTAATGCCTATTTTGATTTAGCCAATATTTATAAATCGAAGCTTAATAACAATAAAAAAAGTGCTGAAACTTTTGAAAAATTATTAGATAGATATCCTAAAAACAAATACGAACAAGAGTGTTATTATAATTTGTATTTACTGTATGAAAGGAGTCAGGAGTATGCAAAAGCAGAGAAGTATAAAAATAAAATTTTGAATAATTTTCCTAATTCAAAATTTGCAAAAGCAATTAAAGATCCTGAATATGCCACCAAAGCAAGCTCGTCGGAAATTGCTTTGAATAAATATTATGAAAGAACTTATAATCTTTATTCCGATGGCGATTATCAATCTGTAATTGAAAAATGCAGAGCTTCAGATTCGATGTTTAAAGACAATAAATTAAAATCGAAATTTGATTTATTAGAAGCATTAAGTTTGGGTAAAACGCAAGACTTGTCGGTGTTTACAGCATCCTTACAAAAAATAGTTGGTAAATATCCAAATACTGATATTAAGATTAGGGCGCAAGAAATATTAAATGCTATTGAAGCCAAAAAGAATAGCTCGGTTTCTCTTTCATCGGTAATGGATGGAAATGCAAAACCGAAAGATGAGAAAGCTGAAAGTAGCAAAAAACAAACCTACACTTATGAGCCTTTTAAACAACATATTTTATTGGTAATATTTAATGTTATTAGCCCAAAAAATACCACAGTAATAGGGCAGTTAAGTAATTATAATTCACAAAATCATAGCTTAGATAATATGGAAGTGAAGCAAGAATTGATGAATGCTACCACCGAATTATGTATTATTAGACCATTTAAAAATGCACAAGATGCGATGGATTATAATGATGAAATTGATGCAAAAAATAATTTATTTAAACCGCTTACACCCGATGATTACCAAGTGGTAGTAATATCGCTTGATAATTATTCGAAACTTCAAAAAAGTGGCGATGTAGAAGAGTATCGAAATTTTTATGAAGAAAAATATAATAAATAATTCGTCAATATTGATGTAGAAAAACCTACTATGAGCCAAATAAATATTTCAATAAAAATAGCCGATCGTGATTATCCATTAAAGATAAAAGCAGTTGATGAAGAAAAAATAAAAAATGCAGCTATTAAAATTAATCAGCAGTTAAAAGAGTTGATGAATAAGTATGATGGACGGGATATGCAAGATTATATGGCCATGTATTTACTAATACAAATGAATGAAGATAAAGCAACCAATAGTTCAACAATTGATGTTGATTTTTCGGCAACACTTACTAAAATAAATACAGATTTAGATAACCTATTAGGTTGAAATTTATAGCCCTAAACTTTCCTTTAAAGTAATTTTCGTATCTAATGTAATTCCTTTTTCCGATTGTTTTACCGTAGCACATTCGGTTTGGTTATCGTGTTCGAAAAATAGAGTATAATTTTTTTCAACGGCTTCTTTTAAAAACACTTCTTTCTCTTGTAAAGTTACCAATGGGCGCATATCATAGCCCATAATGTATGGTAAAGGTATATGAGCAGCCGAGGGTATTAAATCGGCAGTATAAACTATTGTTTTATTTCCTATTTCTAATTGTGGAAGCATCATGGCTTCAGTATGCCCGTATGCAAATTTTATTTTAAATCCTTTATACAATTCCACATCTTTTTCGATAGGTATAAATTTCAATAATCCGCTTTCTTGAATGGGTAAAATATTCTCTTTTAAAAAACTTGCTTTTTCACGATTGTTGGGCACTGTAGCCCATTTCCAATGTGCTTCGTTGCTCCAATAAATGGCATTAGGAAAGGCTGGCAATAATTTACCATCAACATTTTTTATAATAGCACCACCGCAATGGTCAAAATGAAGATGGGTTAAAAAAACATCTGTAATATCATTTGCCGAAATATTTATTTTTTGCAATTCTTGATGCAAAGTATGCTGATAAGTAGGTTCGTAAAAATTAAAAAATCTTGCATCTTGTTTGTCGCCTAAACCACAATCAATCAATATTTTTCGGTTATCAATTTCAACTAATAAACAACGTAAAGCCCATGTACAAAGGTTGTTTTCATCGGCAGGCACTACATTTTTCCACAGTTTTTTGGGTACAACGCCAAACATTGCTCCACCATCCAATTTAAAAGTACCTGTTTCTATTACGTGTAATTTCATGTAGCAAAAATAGTATTTAGTAGTAATTATAAAATTCAAATATCAATACTTATTTTCTTATTTTCGCACCTCAAATTTTTAACCGTTATTTTATTATACTTGTTATTGATTGGCTTGTAGAAAAAAGACAGATACTTTAATAAGAATTTAAATTAAAACGACCTTTTACAAATGACAAAAAGATATCCCGAACATAAGCAACTTTCCTTACCCGAAATTGATAAAAACATTTTATCGTTTTGGTTAGAAAATAAAATTTTTGAACGCAGTATTTCACAACGTGAAGGTGCTGAATCATTCGTGTTTTACGAAGGTCCGCCGAGTGCTAATGGCATGCCGGGCATTCATCACGTTATGGCTCGAACGATTAAAGATATTTTTTGTCGGTATCAAACCATGAATGGAAAACAAGTTCATCGCAAAGCTGGTTGGGATACACATGGCTTGCCTGTAGAATTGAGTGTGGAAAAGAGTTTAGGAATTACAAAAGAAGATATTGGCAAAAAAATAACGGTAGAAGAATACAACAAAAAATGCCGTGAAGAGGTGATGAAATATCAGGATAAATGGGAAGAAGTAACCCGAATGATGGGCTATTGGGTGGATATGACGCAGCCGTACATCACTTACGAAAATACTTACATCGAATCGTTGTGGTGGATACTGAAACAATTTTACAATAAAGGATTTTTATACAAAGGCTTAACCATTCAACCTTACAGTCCTGCTGCTGGCACGGGTTTGAGCAGTCATGAATTGAATCAACCAGGTTGTTATCGGGATGTAAAAGACACCACTGCGGTTGCTCAATTTAAAATCAAAAATGAAAATTTAAAAGTTGCAGAATTGGAAGGCGCATACTTTTTAGCATGGACAACAACACCTTGGACGCTGCCATCTAACACAGCTTTGGCTGTGGGTGAGAAGATTGATTATGTTTTGGTAGAAACAATAAATTCGCATTCACACGAAAAAATAAAAGTTGTTTTAGCGAAACTTTTATTGCTAAAACATTTCAAAGCAGAAGGAGAAAATATTGATTTTGCAAATTATAAAATTGGCGATAAAATTATTCCTTGGAAAATCATTTCAGAATTTAAAGGCAAAGATTTAGAAGGCATCTGCTACGAACAATTATTGCCGTTTGAAGCCAATACAAAAGCTAACTTAGAAGGCCCAAATGATGCATGGAGAGTGATTTGCGACAACTTTGTAACCACCGAAGATGGAACAGGAATCGTGCACATTGCACCAAGTTTTGGTGCTGATGATTTTCGTGTTGCCAAACAAAATAACATTGGTGCTTTAACGATGGTGGACAAACGTGGCAAATTTTTATCGGGCATAAATGACGGCGTTTATCTTTTTGGCGAAGAGTTTATTAAAGAGGCTTATTTAACTGATGACGAAAAGAAAAATGAATTTGCGAAGCAGAAACAAATTTTAGAAGCGGCAGGAAAAGTGAAAGAATTGAAAAGCTATTTGAGTGTGGATACTCGAATCGTTTTGAAATTGCAAGAAGAAGGAAAATTATTCAAAAAAGAAAACTACGAACATAGCTACCCACACTGCTGGCGCACCGATAAACCTGTGATTTATTATCCGTTGGATAGTTGGTTTATTGCCGTAACCAAAGTGAAAGAGAAAATGGTGGCGATGAATAAAACCATTAATTGGAAGCCAGAAGCCACTGGTGTTGGGCGTTTTGGCAATTGGTTAGAAAATGCGAATGATTGGAATTTGAGCAGAAGTAGATTTTGGGGCACACCTTTACCAATTTGGAGAACCGAAGATGGCACTGAAGAAATTGTGATTGGAAGTTTGGAAGAATTATATGCTGAAATTGAGAAATCAATTGCTGTAGGGTTTGAAAAAAAATCAATGGAAGAATTGAAATCAAAAATGGATTTGCATAAACCATTTGTTGATGGATTGACTTTAGTTTCTGCATCTGGCAAGCCCATGAAACGTGAAAGCGATTTGATTGATGTGTGGTTTGATAGTGGCGCAATGCCGCTTGCACAGTGGCATTATCCATTTGAAAACAATTCAACTTTTAGTAAAAATTATCCTGCCGATTTTATTGCCGAAGGCGTTGACCAAACCCGTGGTTGGTTTTATACATTACATGCCATAGCAGTAATGTTGCATGAAATTGACCCCGAAAAATTTCCGGGCGTTGCTTATAAAAACGTTATCAGCAATGGTTTGGTTTTAGATAAAAATGGGGAGAAAATGAGCAAACGCTTAGGCAATGCTGTTGACCCGTTTGAAGCTATTCCGAAATATGGTGCCGATGCTATTCGTTGGTACATGGTTGAAAATGCGAATCCTTGGGACAATCTGAAATTCGATTTCAATGGTATTGATGAAACCCGAAGAAAATTTTTCGGCACATTGTATAATACCTACGGATTTTTTGCTTTGTACGCAAATGTAGATGGATTCAGCTATGCGGAGGATGAAGTGCCTTTAAACGAACGACCAGAAATTGACCGTTGGATAATTTCTTTATTGAACTCTTTAATTAAAGAAGTGAAAACAGCTTATGATGAATACGAGCCAACCAAGGCTGCTCGGGCAATTCAGGAATTTGTGGATGAGCATTTTAGCAATTGGTATATTCGATTGTGTCGCCGCCGTTTTTGGAAAGGCGAATACGAGCAAGATAAAATTGCGGCTTATCAAACACTTTATACTTGCTTAGAAACTTTGAGTCAATTAATGAGTCCTGTTGCGCCATTTTTTGCAGAATGGTTGTTTAAGAATTTGAATGATGCTACTGGAAGAATAAAAATCGATTCAGTTCATTTATCTGATTTTCCAAAAGTGGATGAAAGTTGCATTGATGCTGCATTAGAAGAACGAATGCAAATGGCACAAGATATTTCTTCATTGGTTTTATCGCTTCGTAAAAAGGTAAACATCAAAGTTCGTCAGCCGTTGCAAAAAATTATTGTGCCTGTTTTAAGTGATGATTTCAAACATCAATTAACAAAAGTTCAGGACTTGATTTTGAGTGAAGTGAATGTGAAAGAATTAGAAATGATAACTGAAACCGAAGGCATCATCAAAAAGAAAATAAAAGCCAATTTTAAAACGCTTGGCGCAAAGTTGGGCAAACAGATGAAAGAAGGTGCTGCACAAATTGCAAATTTCAGCCAACATCAAATTTCGGAAATTGAAAAAACTGGTTTAATTGAATTGCAAATTGCAGATTCAAAATTTCAAATTGCATTGGCAGACGTTGAAATCACTGCTGAAGATATTCCAGGTTGGCAAGTAGCAAACAAAGGAATTTTAACTGTTGCATTAGATACAAACCTAACACAACAGCTTGAAAATGAGGGGATTGCTCGTGAGTTGGTAAACCAAATTCAGAAGATAAGAAAAGAGAGTAATTTTAACATTACAGATAGGATTAACGTTACGTTAGAAGAAAATACTTTAATAAAAAATGCAATAGATGAATATAAAGATTATATTTGCGCCGAAATTTTGGCGGAAAATATTGATTTAAAGATTAATATGATGTCAGATGCAAGTATCGAAATCAACGAACAGCCGCTAAAAATTATTGTTCACCATTTAAATTAAATAGTGATGGCAAAAAAACCAGCACCGAAAAAGAAAGCTCCGGTAAAACAAAGCAAACCAACTCCTAAAAAAGTTGTTAAACCTGCTGCTAAAAAAGTAGTGAAGGCTGCAAAACCTGCTGCTAAAAAACCAGTGGTAAAGAAAGTTGCTTCTAAACCTGCGGTAAAAAAAGCTGTTAAACCAATTGCAAAAGCAAAAGTAATAAAACCTGCTGCTAAAAAGGCTGTAGTTAAAAAAGCTGCACCGAAACCAGTAGCTAAAAAAATTGCTCCGAAACCGGTGACTAAAAAAGCTGTAAAACCAGCTGCTAAGCCAATTAAAAAGGTAGAACCAGTAAAGGTTGAAAAAGTAAAAGCGGTTGTTTCTAAAAAAGAAACAAAAAATATGAGTAAAGTAAGTAAAGTGAAGGCTGAAAAACCCTCAAAACGTCCGATTGATAATACGCCTATTCCAGAATTGAAGTTGCCAATATTTAGAAAAGTTGGGCCTCAACCTTTAAAGCGTTCAACGGTTGATTTAACAAGAACAAGATATCCCGATAATGAATTAAGTGAATTTAGAGATTTGATTACAGATAAAATGCAAAAATCTAAAGAGGAGTTGCATTATATTCAGGAGCAGATTACTAAATCGTCTGAAAATTCTACTGCTGATACTGAAAATAGATTTGGTGGAATGGAGGATGGCGCTGGTACATTAGAACGTGAATATTTAAACCAAATGGCTACTCGATTAGGTACTTTTATAGGTCATTTAGAAAAAGCATTAATGCGAATTGATAATAAAACATATGGTATTTGTCGTATTACGGGTAAGTTAATATCAAAAGAAAGATTACGTGCTGTTCCTCATGCCACTTTAAGTTTAGAAGCTAAGGAATTAGAAAAAAGATAATTTTATATCTTTAATTAGAAAAGAAAAAAGCAGAGTTAGGTATCCTAATTCTGCTTTTTTGCTTTCTAAAATCGGGTACTAAATATGAACCATAGCTATTTCTTTAGTAAGAATTTAAAAAGAAAAAGGCAGTCATTGCTGACTGCCCTTTGCCCAAAAGGCTATTAGTGGTTTAATAATATTTGCTCCTATTATAATAATAGGAATGCCTTTTAAGCGCCGCAAGATATTATATTTTTTTTAAATCTTCAACTACATCAATTGATATTGTTTCTATATGCGTATGTGAACAATATATATCAAATCCATTTTCTAACCATCTTAACTGCTCTAACTGTTCTGCATTTTCCAACATAGATGGCTTCAATGCTGCAATTGAGCTTAATGCGGCTTTAGTATATCCATACATTCCTATGTGTTTATAAAATTGAACATCTGCTGTTTTATTTCGAATAAATGGTAATCCATTTCTTGAAAAGTACATGGCTTTTGATTGATGATTAATAACCACTTTAATAATATTGGGATTATTTAGTAGTTCAATTTCATCTTCTTTTTTTATAGGTTTAATCAAGGTAGCAATACCCGTTTCTTTTTGTACATCAAATAATTTTTTTGCCAATTGATTAATTTGTTCAGGCTGTATAAATGGTTCATCGCCCTGAATATTAATATATGCATCGGCATTTACTTGTTGTGCAATTTCATTACATCTATCCGTGCCCGATTGATGATGAGTGGCAGTGTACATTACTTTACCACCTATTGATTCAATATTTTTGTAAATCCGTTCATCATCAGTTGCCACAATTACATCTGATAGCAAATCAGCTTTACAGGCTTGTTCATACACTCGTTGTATCATAGTTTTCCCATTAATATCTATTAATGGTTTGCCTGGAAAACGAGTACTTCCAAATCTTGAAGGAATAATTCCAATTATTTTCATGTGTGAAAAATAGAGCTTATTTTTAGTTTGTAATAACTTTGCAATATCTTTAAGTTATGATTAAAAAAATTCTTTTATTAGTTATTGTATTAGGTAGTATAGGGCAAGTAAATTTTGCTCAAAATATGCATGCAAAAGTATTAAGAAAAAAATTAGAAACTGAAATGAAAGTGCATCCAGCACAAATAGATAGTTTTTTAGCAATTCAATCTGATTACGAAAATGCAGTAAGAGAAATACATTTAAACCATCACATGAAGCAGATTGATAAAGATAAATGTATTTTGAAATTGCAGGAAGTAAAGGGTAAAAGATTGCAACGTAATACTTTAACAACTCAGCAATTCAATCAAGTGATTACAATATTAAACTCATTAAAAAATAAGTAAGAACGGTGCAGAAGAAAAAAATTGTATTTATTATCAATCCTAAATCAGGTACAAAAAATAAAATATCATTGCCCGATGCAATCAAACAAAATATTGATGCTTCATTGTTTGATTATGAAATTGAATTTACCGAATATGCTGGTCATGCTATTAAAATAGCTAAAAAAGCAGCAGAAAATAAGGTAGATATTGTGGTAATTGCTGGTGGTGATGGCTCAATAAATGAAGTATCATCAGCATTAGTACACACACAAACTGCTTTAGGAATTATACCTTTAGGTTCAGGGAATGGATTGTCACGTCATCTAGGTTTACCACTAAAAATTGAAGATGCAATTAAAAAAATAAATATAGGCAAACGTGTATTAATTGATACTTGTTTAATCAATGACGAAGTATTTGTAAGTGCATCGGGTGTAGGGTTTGATGGTTTAGTAGCACATGAATTTAGCAAAGTAAAAAAACGAGGTATTGCTAAGTATATTATTATTTCATCACAAAAATTCTTTGGTTATAAACCGCTTCATTATACAATTAATGTAGATGGGAGAAAAATAGAAACTGAAGCTTTTATGGTAGCATTTGCCAATTCGCAGCAATTTGGAAGTGGCTTGAAAATAGCACCTACAGCCGATTTAACGGATGGGCTTATGCATTGCTGTATTCTTAAACCTTTCGGTTTATTGGCAGGTTTTCAACTTTTATTTAATGGCTTTTCGGGGAAACTAAAAACCAATAATTATTACGAATTAATAGATTGCAAAGAAGCTACTATAAAATTTAGCAATGATGCAAATTGGCAAAAAGATGGCGAACCAATGCTTTATCAAAATGAAGCTTCAGTTAAAATTAATCCTAAATCTTTGTGGACTTGGATTTAGGGATTTTGAAAAAATATTAGTTTGAATAATACGGATAGATTAATACGAAAAAAATGTGCAATAAAAAGGCGAATCAATTGATTCGCCTTTTTATTATTATATAAAATTTTATTTGAGTATTAATCCAACAACAGCTGTAATGATTAAGTTAACTAATGCAATTGGTATTAATATTTTCCAACCCAAATTCATTAATTGATCGTAACGAAAACGTGGTAATGTCCAACGTACCCACATAAAAAAGAAAATAAAACTACCTATTTTAGCAAATAAGAAAACAGTACCTAAAATAGTTACTAAATTATGTGATAAACCAAAGTGGTCGATAAATGGAATGTCGTATCCGCCAAAGAATAAGGTACTCATAAAGGCTGATGAAATAAACATATTTACGTATTCGGCAAATAAGAAAAAGCCTAATTTCATACTGCCATATTCGGTATGATAACCACCTATTAATTCAGTTTCGCATTCTGGTAAATCGAACGGTGCTCTGTTGGTTTCGGCAAATGCACAAACCAAAAATATTAAAAATACATGGGGCATAATAAATACATTCCAATGCCCATTATGTTGATGCGCCACAATATCATTTAAACTTAACGAGCCACTTACCATTACCACAGCAATCATAGATAAGCCCATTGCTAATTCATAACTAATAATTTGCGAAGCTGCTCTGATAGCGCCCATCAACGAATATTTATTGTTTGATGACCATCCACCTATCATAATACCATAAGCACCTAATGATACTACACCAAACATATATAAAACACCAATATCAATATTAGTAATTTGTAATGGAATAATGCTGCCGCCAATTTCTAATGTATTGCCCCAAGGAATAACCGCACCACCCATACAAGCCAACAACATGGCTAATGATGGCCCTAATACAAAAAGAAATTTATTGGCATGTGCTGGTATAAATTCTTCTTTAAAAATAAGTTTTAAACCATCAGCCAAAGGCTGAAACATACCACCTGGCCCAGCTCTGTTTGGCCCAATTCTATCTTGTAGCCAAGCTGCTAATTTTCGTTCTAATAAAGTAGAGTAGGTGGCTATGCCCAATGAAGCGCCTAACACACCACTGATAATAATTAATTTTTCAACTAGCATATGGTAAATAAAAATGAGTGGCAAATGTAGTAAATCAATTTTTTTTAATGGCTAAATTTTGTAGCAAGTTTTTAAGAATTCATTTTCGGAATCCATTTTATTTCTTCAGCATTTAATTCTTTTGTAATATATCTGCTTAGTGTAAATAAATAATCTGAAAGGCGATTCAAATATTGAATAGTTAATGGTTCAACTGTACTTACTTCATTTAGTTCTGTTATCATTCTTTCAGCTCTTCGGCAAATGCATCTGGCAATGTGGCAATGCGAAACTGTAGGATGCCCACCAGGTAAAATAAAATGAGTCATAGGTGCTAATTGTTCATCCATTTTATCAATATTATTTTCTAATAAAACAATATCGTGGGGCGATAATTTGGGCAGTTTCATTTTATTGGTTTCGGGGTCGGCGGCTAATAACGAACCCATGGTAAATAACCTATCTTGAATGATATGCAATATCGTTTTTTGTTCGTTTTCGGTAGTAAGTAAATCGGCTACTAAGCCAATATAAGAATTTAATTCATCTACCGTTCCATAAGCATCAATACGGATATGATGCTTAGCCACTCTGGTTCCGCCTATTAATTGAGTAGTACCTGTATCACCTTTTTTAGTGTAAATTTTCATTGTTTACAATCTAGCTATTAAATCGTTTACCATGTTTTTCGAACCACAATAAATAGGCGTACGTTCATGAAAATCTGTAGGCATCATTTCTAAAATACGATTTTTACCATTTGATGAAATGCCGCCTGCTTGTTCAATAATAAATGATATAGGATTGCATTCGTATAATAATCTTAATTTGCCATTTAATGCATCGGCAGTGGGTGGATACATAAATATGCCTCCTTTTAATAGTGTGCGATGAATATCAGAAACCATGCTACCTACATAGCGCAAGGCATATGGGCGATTGGTAGTTTTATCCGATTCAAAACTATATTTTACGTATTCTTTTACACCATTCGGAAAGGCATTTAAGTTTCCTAAATTAGCCGAAAGAACTTTTCCATTTTCAGGTAATTTCATATCGGGGTGCGACATACAAAATTCGCCAATTGTGGTATCTAATGTAAATCCGTTTACACCATCGCCAGTGGTATATACCAGCATGGTGCTTGAACCATACAATACATACCCAGCAGCTACTTGCTCGGTACCTGGTTGCAAAAAATCTTCTTTTTTTACCGAACAATCTTTCGAGTTTCTTTTATAAATTGAGAATATAGTTCCTACTGGAATATTTACATCAATATTAGATGAACCATCTAAAGGATCCATACAAACTAAATATTGTGCAGCATCTTCTTCCATTACAATCATATCATCGTTTTCTTCGCTTACAATACCACAGCATCTTTTACCACGTTGAAAGGCTGCAATGAAATGGTTATTGGCAAATTCATCTAATTTTTTTACTGTTTCGCCTTGTACATTTTCTTCGCCCGTATCGCCCAATATATCAGCTAAGCCTGCATGGTTAACTTCACGATGTACAATTTTTGCAGCCAAACCTACACTGCGCAATAAGCCCGAAAGATTGCCTGTTGCATTGGGGTGCTTATGTTCATTAATTAAAATAAAACCATTTAAAGTAACCAGATTAATGCTCTTTGTTGAAATCATGTAAAAGAAATATTTTTTAAAAAGTTGGCAAATGTAAACAAATTGATATTTGAAATTTCTAGAATCAATTAATTTTTTCCATTAGAGTTTATGGTAGCTTTTACATCAAAGCCCGATTTCCAGGTAGGATCGGATGGTTGCTGTTCTAAAAAAGTATGCTGATAATATACTAAGCCAACATGCTTTGCATACACTTCTTTAAAATATGATTTTTGTAATCTTACAATATAATCGTCATGCTGCAACACAGTAATGGATGAATCAAAACTATGATTGCCTAACGATATTTTTTCGTCAACTATTGAATATTTATAATCCCAATCGGTTAAAAATTTCGAATTTTCATCATTGGGGTCAATCTGCAAATAAGCATTGCCTTTCCAAGTATTATTTTTAATGGGTGGAAAAGTCATTTTAATAAAGCGCTGATTTTCTTCTATTTTTTCAGCCTTATTGTTGGCATTTTTTTCAACCCATTTATTTTTAAGTTTAAAATCTTGGGTAATGCTATCTCGTTCGTATCGTTCTAAAACAAACGCTTTTTCATTTGATGCATCAATAAATGATGAAGCAATCAATTCTTTTAATTGAAAATGATGAGTGTAAGATGTAAGCGTAAAGCTGTTATAAACCAATGAGTCAACATCGTATATTATCCAACTGCCTACTGCTAAAGGAAAGTATTCAGTTTTTGTATCATATACGGTTTGCTTTTTTTTACAACCAAAAACAAATAGCAATGCAACAAACCAAAGGATATTTTTTTTCATTGAAAATAATTATTCAATAAAGTTAAAAACAAAAAATGGTTTATTGGCTAAAACATTTTTAACACACAATTGTGTAATGTGGTTTTAGGAAATAAAAATGCAGAAAATCTTTTTAATATGTTGGTTTATAAAATCAGTATAAAAAAGAAAAATACGCCTAATAACAATATTAAATAAGAAAATGCATTGTCATTAAAGATTGATTTGGTTGAAAAATTTAGTTTCATTTTAATAATATTTTAAATGGTTTACATAAGGTAATGTGATGTATGAACGTAATAAATGATGAAATTGTTGTATGCATGGTTGCATGTTTCAACAATTGTTTTTAACTAAATTGATTGTTCAAACCCAAAATTCAGTTGCAATCAGTATTGTATATATTTTTGATTAAGATATTTATGAAAAAAAATAGTAAGAATGAGGTTTGGATAGTAATGATGGCAAAAAAAATAAAAAAAAATTATTTAACAATAGCAAGCTGTAAAGTAATTTTTATATTTGCCACTTATTAAACAAAATTAAATTGAAAAGAATATTAGTAACAGGTGCTGCTGGTTTTTTAGGTTCGCATTTATGCGATAGGTTTATTGCCGAAGGATATCATGTGATAGGAATGGATAATTTAATTACAGGAAATATTAAAAATTTGGAACATTTATTTCCTAATAAAAATTTTGAGTTTTATCATCATGATGTATCAAAATTTGTGCATGTACCTGGTGAGTTAGATTATAT
>JBEEMV010000225.1:0-19438 GCA_041192505.1 Bacteroidota bacterium | reverse complement strand
CTGCCATTGACCAAGAATGTGAAAAGTATATTGCAAATTCCAAATTGCAAATTGCAAATTCCAAAAACGAAAATCCAAAATATTTTGGTGAATTGCCAGATGGAAATGATGGATTAGGTTTAATGTTGTTGGGAAGAAGTGGTGATGAAGTTTTACCAAAGGAAATTTACGAAGAGTTAAAGGCAAAGGCTTTGCAATCCGTTCGTGGTACGGTGCAGGCAGATATTTTGAAAGAAGACCAGGCACAAAATACTTGCATTTTTTCTACCGAATTTGCATTGAAATTAATGGGCGATGTGCAACAATATTTCATCGAACAAAAAATCAGAAATTTTTATTCGGTGTCAATCAGCGGTTATCATATTGCCGAGGCTGGTGCCAATCCTATCACACAGCTGGCTTTCACGTTGGCTAATGGTTTTACTTATGTAGAATATTATTTGAGCCGAGGTATGCACATTGATGATTTTGCTCCGAATCTTTCTTTCTTCTTTAGCAATGGAATGGACCCCGAATATTCTGTCATCGGTCGTGTTGCCCGTAGAATATGGGCTAAAGCGATGAAGCAAAAATATAAAGGCAATGATAGAAGTCAGAAATTGAAATACCATATTCAAACCAGCGGACGCAGTTTGCATGCACAGGAAATTGATTTCAACGACATCAGAACTACGCTGCAAGCCTTGTACGCCATTTATGATAATTGCAATTCGCTGCATACAAACGCTTACGACGAAGCCATCACAACGCCTACTGAAGAAAGTGTTCGCCGAGCAATGGCCATTCAATTAATTATAAATCGTGAATTGGGAACGGCGAAAAATGAAAACCCAAATCAAGGTTCGTTCTTAATTGAAGAATTAACCGACTTGGTGGAGAAAGCTGTGTTGGATGAATTCAAACGCATTACAGAACGTGGTGGAGTTTTAGGTGCAATGGAACGAATGTATCAGCGAAATAAAATTCAGGAAGAATCCATGTTTTACGAACATCAAAAACACACTGGCGAATTTCCGATTGTGGGTGTAAATACTTTTTTAAACAGCAAAGGCTCACCAACAGTGATTCCTGCCGAGGTGATTCGTAGCACCACCGAAGAAAAAGATTTTCAAATTAATGCCGTGCAAGCATTTCAAAAAAGAAATGAAGCCAAAAGCGAAGCTGCACTAAAACGATTAAAGGATGTTGCTATAGCCAACGGAAATTTATTTGCCGAATTAATGGAAACCGTGAAATGCTGTAGCCTCGGACAAATCAGCCATGCATTGTATGAAGTGGGTGGGCAGTATAGACGGTCAATGTAATCAACCAAATTGGAAGTCGCAAATTGCGATATCCAATTTGGTTGAAACTTGATATCACATTTTGTGATTTCAAGTTTGAAATAAAAAAATCATTCTGAAAATGAAAAAGAAAACAACAGAAATAGTTTTAGCAGATGAAAGAATGGTGAATAAAATTTTCATCATTCGTGGTGAAAAGGTTATGCTGGATAGAGATTTGGCGGAGCTTTACGGCGTTCCTACTTCTCAATTAAATCAAGCGGTAAAGAGAAACATCGAACGATTTCCAAAAGATTTCGTGTTTCAATTAACTAAACAAGAAGTGGAAAATTGGATATCACAATTTGTGATATCCAATTCGGAAAAGATGGGTTTACGCAAACTTCCTTACGCATTTACCGAACATGGAATATTGATGTTATCAAGTGTTTTGAAAAGTGAAAAAGCTGTGCAAGTGAATATTCACATCATGAGAATTTTTTCAAAAACACGTGAGTTGCTTTTAACACACAAAGATATTTTATTGAAGTTGGAGCAAATGGATAAAAAAGTTTCGGGGCACGATAAGCAAATAAAAATGTTGTTCGATTATTTAAAACAACTGATTGATAAAGGCGACGAAGAACCACGAACAGTGATTGAAGGTTACGTGAAATCGAAAAAATAAAATCAACCATGCGTTGTATGAAGTGGGTGGGCAGTATCGCCGTTCGATGTAAGATTTTAATAGATGATTTAAAAATGAAAGAATTTACACAAAAAATGAAATTTTTTCTTCCACGATACTTATTTGTGGGGGTCTCATCTGTCATATTATTTGCATTATTTAGATGGATTTTTTCAATTCAATTAATGTTATTAGATTTCACAAATGAAGCATGGAGCTTATATTTACCATTCACAATTACATGGATTCCCATTTTATTATATATCACTCCTTGCCTTACTGCATTTAGAATAAAAAGTCAAAGTGTATTTACAAGTGTTGGTTCTAGTTATTTAGAAAGTTCTTTATTGATTTCTGTTTTTTGTGGATTAGCAATTATTTTTTCTATTACTTTTTCGCAAATTTATATAACTGATTTTATGAATGATTTCAAAGGCGTTCAACACAAACAAAGTTATGTCTTAATATTTCCTCTATTTATTCTAATCGAATTGGCGCCTTTTTTAATTCTTAACTCAGCAAGTTTTAATAATATTCACTCAAAAGTAGTTCGAAAAAAATACAACCAATCGATAAGAAAAATTTTAACATTTGGATTATACAACAAATAATTAAACCCCGTAAATCCAAAATTAAACTTTGGATTTACGGGGTTTAATTTCTCATTCCATTATTGGCATCAATCTTGGTAATTTCACCACATAAATTTCTTAGTCATGTTAAAATCTATTTTCACTTTCATCCTTGCAATCAGCAGTTTTTGCTTGTTTGCACAAAATACAACTAACAACACAATGGCAAGCACCATCAACCTTTCAGGGCAGGCATCAAAAAAATATACACCCGATTTAGCAACTGTTGATTTTACTATCAGCAGCCGAAATAAAGAGCATAAAATTGCGATTGCACAATTGCAAAAAATCAGCAACGATTTAGTTACACGATTAAATAAATTGGGTTTTACAAAAGAGCAAATTAAATTAACGGCTTACAATGTGAATCAAGAATTTGATTATACCGATAACAAACAACGCTTGAGTGGTTATGTAGGAAATCAAAATTTGCATTTAGAATTTAATTGGAATATTGAAAAACTGGAAGCCTTGTTCAAATCATTTGCTGACGAACCAAGCAACGATATTACGTTCAATTACGGAACTGATTTTTCAAAAGAATTTAAAACAAAAATTAAGGATGAATTAATTCAACAAGCTATACAAGATGCACAAACAAAAGCTCAATTAATTTCCTCAACAGCAAAATTGAAAATCATCGGCATAAAAGATATTTCTTATAATGTGGCTTCCCCTACACCAATGCCTATGTTTGCCCGAGCTGAAATGGCGATGGATAAAATAGTTGGTAACGCTGCACCTGCCATGCCCGATGTAAGCATCAACGAAACAGAGTTTCAAGAAAATATTCAGATTATTTATTTAGCAGAAGCAAGTAAGTAATTAAACTTTGCTTGTAGTACAAAAATTTATATTGGTTTCGAAATATCAATTTTAATAAACATATTTTCAACGATAGTATTATATTGTATCAATGATTTGTCGGCAGGACCATTCAATACTTTTCCATCTAAACTAAATGTACTACCATGTGCCGAACAACTAATTTTTTTGTCGCCTAATGATAGTGGTTGATTTTGATGAGTGCACTGTAAATAAAGTGCTTTATAATTATTGTCCGTTTTTATTACAGCAATATCAAATTCAATTTCATTGTTTCTAACTAATAAAATATTTTTATTACTATCAAATTCGGAAAGTGGAATAAAAAGTTGTTCATTTTTCAACTCGGTTTTATACATAGGCAAACTACTACAACTTTGTAACATCGTAGATATACTGCCTGCAAAACCAATTGCCATACATGTTTTGCAACTGGTTGAAATAAATTTTCTGCGATTCATAGTATAAAAATGGTTGCTGAATTTTTCTTCAATAATCTTTAAATTATAATTACAAAGGTAACTGTTACTATTAAAAAATGGTTGGCGCTTTAACCACCAACCATTTTTTATCTAAAAAAAACGAAAGAACATTTTCTTTTTTAAACCACATAGACACAAAGGCTATAAGCCTTTATCTCAAAGAAATTTGTTTCAAAAAGCAGCTTGATTTTTTTATTAATTCTATGTTCCTATGTGTTAAAATGTATTTTGATTTTCTACAACGATTTTAAAAATGCCACTAAAGCATCACGTTGTATTTTGCTCATTTGTTGCACTTTGTTTTTCGAATTCATAGCTTCGCCATCATGCCACATTACAGCTTCCATCAAGCTTCTGGCTCTGCCATCGTGCAAAAAATTATTATGTCCATTTATAATTTCAGTTAAACCAATTCCCCAAAGCGGTGCTGTGCGCCACTCTTTGCCATTCGCCAAAAAATCAGGGCGATTATCAGCCAAACCATTTCCCATATCGTGCAACAATAAATCGGTGAAAGGCTGAATGCGTTGATGCGATAAAAACGGACGACTAACATCAGTAACAGTGTACATTACAGGCTGATGACATTTATTGCAATTGGCATCAGCAAACACTTTTTTGCCCATTTGCACTTGTGCATCACCCACATTTCTTCGAGCTGGTACTTGCAATGTTTGTGTATAAAATGCAGTGGCTTGCAGCAAACTATCGCTCAATTCGTAATCATCATTTAAGCCATCATATTGTGGCTGACCAAAAGAATTTTCGACAGGAAAAATAGAAGTAGTAATGCCCATATCACCGTTGTATGCGCCAGCAGCCTGTTGTAGCAAGTTGGGTTGATTTAATTTCCAACCAAATTTTCCAATTTTTTTCGATTGCGATTTTACATCCCACACATAATTTGCTTTGCCCGAAATGCCATCGCCATTCACATCATTTTCATCAGCATTGGCTAAAATATCAGCTTCCGAAATATTTTCTAACAAGCCTAAACCAAATACTGGTGGCGCAATTCGGGGTGAAAACAAAAAGCCCGATGGCATCGAAATATAAGGTTGAGTAAAATTATATTGTGGCGTTCGCAACTTATAAATTTCTCCATCGGCAAATTGAAAAGTTTGTTCGGTGTAAGTAACTGTTACTATTGCTTCGGGCTGATTTCCAAAAGTGGCTTTGCCTTGTAACTGCCCACCAAAGCCAGGTACAGGCAATGGTGCTCCATGTGCATCAGCACCGGGCATACTCAAGCGATACAACAACGCAGCCGCTGGGTCGCCATCGTATAAAGGCGGACGACCTCTACCATCGCCACCATGGCAGGATATACAACTAACACTATTAAACAACGGACCCAAACCTGCATTAACTTTTGAAGGAGCTGTTATAAAAGTAGCTTCAAAACTAGCATCACCCACTTCGTGATTAAAATCTGCTATTGCATTTAAGTTTTCGAAACCATGACCAAATGCACCAGCCGAAGCATCAAAACTAGTTTGTGTGCCGCCCGATAATCGTTCGTCAAAATTATCTTCATTAAATAAATTCGGTTTGCGGCAAGCCGTATAACACAGCCCAAAAGCCACCACCAAAGCCGAACACAACAAAATTCTTTTCATTTTCTTATTTTTTTCTACCATATAGAAACAATAGCGAACATAGAAAACTTCATTTTTAACAACTCCTTTTTTCGCAATTTCTGACTATGATTTCTATGTTGCTATGTGGTTAATGTATTCAACTTAATCTTTTATTTGCTGATTTACCAAATTGGTTAAATCATTTTCCAATGCACTTTTCAAATCGTTAATTGCATTTTGTGCATTAATAATTTGTGTGTGCTGCGAATAAATTGCTTGTTCGTATCTACCTGAAATAGCTTGCAGCGAAGCTATTGCGGTGTTAAATTTTGCTTTGATAGAATTATCTAACGAAATGTTTTTTGAATTTACCCAATTGCTAATGCCATTGCCTTGCGCCACAAAAACACCCAAATAAACATTTTGTGCACCTTTAATATTGGCTGTAAAATCAATCAACGAATTGCCACTAAACGGCGATTCATCTAACAACGAATCCTGCGCTGCAAAAGGCTCTTGCATTTTTCCGTTGGCTACTTCATCACAAATTCCTGCCATTGCATTTATCATTTCTAAATATACTGCTTTTTTAGTAGCATACACACTGCTTGATTGCCCAGCGTTGAAAATATTGTTCAAATAACTATTGCTTGATGATGGATTGTAAGCCGCCGTTAAAGCATCTACATTGTTTTTATAATCTTGTGCCAAGGCCAATAAATATTGCTTTTCACGAATGGTAAATTGCGAAAAAGTTTTGTTGCTTGTTTTGCCCCACAATAAATATTCCATTGGGTGATAACCCCTTAAAGCATCTTCCAGCTTGGCAATGCTGTCGGTGTGCATTGGATAATTGCTCGTTAATAACGAATCCAAACTCACATAATTCACAGGCCAAGTATCGGTGTGTGGGTCGAATTGTTCGGTTTCAACAGGTCCATATAAGAAGCCTTCGCATTGCTCCCATGTTGAACGCATATCTTTCCAAGCGGTTTTGCAAGCATTCAAATTGTTAGCATTTGGCGTTGCATTAAAAGTGTTCACTGCATTGTAATACACGATGGCTTTGCTTTGCAATAAATTAAATCCGCCCCACACCACATTGTTTGCCACATCTGTAAGTACTTGTTGCTCTACATTATTTGTGGTGGTAGTTTCAACTTTTTTTGGTTTGCGGCAAGCAACAAATACAATGGTTGCGGCTGCTACGATGACTAAATATTTTTTCATTTTGATTGTAATAAATTTTTTGTTGAGCTTTTTTTAGAAACTATAACCTAATCCTACATTAAAAAAACCTTGCTGCTTTTGATAAGGTACTTGTTGTGGAAATTGATTTACAACCAACGCCGAATTAGGTTCGCCTGTTTGCTTCAACACATAATCTGCTTTTACAATAATGCCAACAACGGGTTGAAACGTAGCACCAGCAACGATATATTGTTGTTTCAAAATGCCATTGCTAATGCCATTGGTTGGAATTTGAGCATTCAAATCAATGTTTTCGTAGCGCACAAAAACGTTCAATTTTTTATCAGCATATTTTTTTGAAGTTTGTAAAACATTATAAGCCACTTCTGCATATCCGCCATAGATAAGGCTTGCAGTGTTATTAGCATACGCTCTGTTAATTGCTTCGGCATCTGAAATGTTGATGGCTGAAGCTAAAATTTTTACAGCAAACCCTTTTGCATGATATTGAATATTGAAATCGCCCATCATCACGGGTGTGCCAAACATGCCGCTGCTCAATTGCAAACTATCGGCTACACGTGGCGACAAACCTGCACTTCCGCCTACATAACCTGATAATTGCATTCTGAAATTTCCTTTGTAATACAACAATGCACTTGTTAAAGCTAAGTTAGTAGCGGTTGCATTTCGGGCTTCAAATCTTCCTTCTCTAATTCCGCTTCCACTCTCAAAACCTTCGCTGTTCAAGCCATTCACCAATGCAATGGAATATTGCAAGCCTTGAATTTTTTGGATATTGCCATACAAACCAATACCTACTTCTCTCCAAGTTGATGGAATGACAAAAGTTTCGGTGAATGTTCTATCCACACCATTAAAAGTAGTTGGCAAATGATTTTCGTTTAAAATTCCCATTCGAGGAATGAAAACACCAGCTTGCAACCAAGTATTTTTATTCAACATAAATTTCACGTAAGCCTGTTCCAAAGCCACTTCGCCGCCAGGTTCACCACCGCTTACTTTTGCATCTTCTACTTCCAACTCACTAAAAAAAGAAATTTTGTTGTTGAATTTATGACCAACAAAAAGCACTGCTCTATCTAAATTTGTAAAAGCGGTTTTGTCGGTAAAACTATAAGTGTATCGGGCTTCGCCATAGCCACCTACAATGGTATGCGAAGTTTTATTGGCTGCCAATGAATCTTCAGCTGTATGCGTTGTTTGGGCAAATGTTGTTAGCGAAACAAAGAAGCAGAAAATAAAAAGTATGTTGTATTTCATTTTGATAAAAAGATTTTTTTTAGAGTGCAAAAGTCTTTTATCGTAAGCAACAACTATAATCGAAAAGGGAAAAAGACTAATCAAAAACGGAAAATAAAAAAGCCGAACTTCAATTACGCTGAAGTTCGGCTTTTTATAAATTAATTAAAATTACTTAGTTCTGTTTCTTAAAAATTTGTACAACAAGCGCATGCCGTATCCTGTGCCACCTTTGCCCCAATAGCTTAACTCGGTATGAGCAAATGCAGGCCCAGCAATATCATTGTGTACGTAAGGGTAATTAGTAAAATTTTCTAAAAATTTACCAGCCGTCATGGCTCCACCATCAGCACCGCCAACATTTTTTAAATCGGCAATGGTCGATTTCATTTTATCACCATATTCTTCCCACATAGGTAATTCAACGCCACGTTCGTACACTTGTTCGCCAGCGGTTTTAAATTCTTTCATTACACTTTCATCGGCTGTGCCCATTATTGCATGCCCACACATACCAATCATTCGAGCAGCTGCGCCAGTAAGCGTAGCAAAATCAATTACCAATTCAGGGTTATATTTTTGAGCATAACTTAATGCATCAGCTAGTATCATTCTGCCTTCGGCATCGGTGTTTAACACTTCAACAAAAAGTCCGTTGTGCATTTTAATAATATCGCCAGGCGTATATTCTAAGCCATTAATTCTATTATCTGTTGATGGAATTAAACCAATAATATGTAAATTTAATTTCGATTTTGCAGCGGCAATAAAAGCTCCTAATACCACAGCAGCGCCAGTCATGTCGCATTTCATGTGGTCCATCGAATCGGGCGTTGGTTTAATGCTCAAGCCACCAGTATCATACACCACACCTTTGCCCACCAACACAATTGGTTTTTTATTAATTGGCTTAGCTGGTTTATGTTCTAAAATGCTGAATGTAGGCTCAACAGGGCTTCCCATGTTTACAGCTAATAATCCACCAAAATTATTTTGTTGAATTTTTTTCTTATTCCAAACCTCGGCTTTAAAGCCATATTTTTTTGAAGCCTTCATTACTTCTTTGCCCAAATCAACACTATTTAAATAAATTACAGGCTCGTTTACTAAATCACGAACTTGATATAAAGCTTCGGTTACAATATTCAAATTATCAACTTCGGCTTTTAAAACAGCATCGCCAATTACATTAATGGCATCTAAACTATTTTTCTTTTTTGATGATTCTTTAAAGTATTTTATAAATTGATAATTGCTCATTGCCATACCTTCTGCAAAATATAATTGAGCATTTTCAATAGCCGAAATATTTACTACATCAATTGTTTTTATTTTATATTTATTGATATGCGATGTAGCTCCATGAGCCGCTTTACGAATGGCTTCATGCGTTAAATGAAGTTGTGGTTTTTCGGTTAAAACCATTACCATAATTATTCTGTTGCCTTCATTTAATCCAAATGAGGCATTCTCTTGTTTTAATTGAAGTTTTATAAAATCCTGATTCTCTTTGCTCAATTTTATGGCTGAAGAAAGGGTAGATTTTTTATCCATTAAAAGCACCAGATGATTTGCATCGTTGGCTTTATTTACGAAATTAATTTTTGTTGACATAAATTGAATTGATAGAGATTTTAATTTTGCAAATGTAAGAAACACATAGTAAAAAAAGGCAGTGCATTTAATTTTAATAAAAATTGATTTTACGTATAAATACGTATTGCAATTGGTATAATGTGTACTATATTACATAACTAAAAAAAAGTGTTATTATAAATTATGTTATCAGCCACTGAAAATAATTTCACACTATCATCTGATTTAATTCAACTATTAAATCAAACGCCACAAAACATTAATGTGGCGCAATACGAAGGTGTGGATAGCCATGGCATACATATTTTCAGAATTGTTTTTTTAAACGATTTTTCACTTAAAACACCTGAATCGAGCTATTATTTGGGTAAAACAGCCCACGAAGCAAATCCACTTTTTTTAGAAAACGGGGTATATGAAAAGTTGGTAGAGGTATATGAAACTGGTATTGCACAAACTATCACTTACGAGATTGATTTTTTTGGCAACCTGCTTACCATTGAAGCCTTGATAGTAAAAATGGAAAATTATTTGGTTAGTTACTCACAAGATATTACAGCCCGATTAAGTAAAGAAAATGTTTTAGTGGCTAAAACTAAAATGTTGGATGAGGCACATAAAATATTACAAATGGGAACATGGGAATTGGATATGCAAACCAAAATAATTTCATCCAGTTTTCATTTAGGCGATTTTTTTGAATTGCCCAACAGCCCCACTACCATTACACTTGATGAATATTATCAATTATTATTTACTGAAAATGTAGAAGCCATAAAACAAAATTTTATTGCTCAAATAAGCAAAGACGAATCGTTTTTTTTGGAACGAAGATTTGTAACCAAAAGCGGTAAGGATAAATACATTGAGGTAACTGGAAAGCCGATTTTTGAAAGAGGTATTTGTACAAAAGTAATTGGCACATTCAGAGAAATTACTAAGCGCAAACACTATGAATTAGAATTGCTAAAGGATGAATTAATTTTGCAAGAAGCCAAGCAATTGCTAAATATGTGTACTTGGAGTTTTAATCCCGACACAAAAAAATCATTGTATTCAAAAGAACTTTCAGAAATATTAGAATTTGAAATACCAGTTGAACTAAGTTCGTTTGATGAGTATTTACAATACATACACCCTGATGATAAAAAAAATGCGAAAGAAAATTTTAGTAACACTTTAGCTACCAACGATTATAATTTTAAAGCCGATAGAAAAATTATTACCGAAAAAGGCAATATAAAATATATTGAAATAGTAGGCAAATCAATTGTAAAAAATGGCAATGTAAAACGTGTATTTGGAACCATTAGAGACATAACCGAAGAGAAAATAAAACTATTGGGTTTGTTTGAACAAGAGCTTCGGTTACAAGAAATTCAACAAGTATTAAAAATAGGAACTTGGAGTGCCGACATACCAAACAATACTGCTTTTTTTTCATCTGAATTAAGTGAGATTTTAGAATACAACACCCCCGTTGATTTTCATAGCTATGAAGAATATTTTAACCATATATCGCCCGAAGAAAGAGATTTATCGAAATTTAATCATGATAGAATTTATAATTTTTCGGAAGTAAATTATAGAGTTGAAAGAAAAATGATTTCGATGAAAGGCAATGTTAAATATATTGAACTTACTTGCCAATCGTATCAAGAAGATGGAAAAATAACAAGGCTGTTTGGAACCATAAAAGATATTACCGAACGCAAACTAAAAGATATAAAACTTTTAGAAAGCGAACAGCTTTTAATTGAAGCAAGAAATTTGTTGAAAATGGGCTCGGTACGATTTGATTATACAAATGATATATATTACTTATCCGAAGAGCTTAGTAAGATTTTAGAACTTGATGATTTACGGGCATTTTACAAATTTGAACATTGGTGGGATTATGTAGCACCCGAAGAAAAAGAAATTTCGAAAAGAAATTTTGAATCGGGTAAAGTTGGCGCTGTAATAGAAGTAGAACAATTAGAACGCAAATTTATTTCGGCAAAAGGCAACGAAAAATATGTTGAATTTATTTTTGAACCTAACCAACATAACCCAGCAATATTAACAGGTACATTTAGAGACATTACAGAAAAAAAATTAGAAGAGTTAAAATTATTACAAGCCGAAAAAGAACTACACGAGGCAAGAAGCTTGCTTAAAATGGGCTCATTTGTAGATTATTTTGATGAAAACAAACAAGTTTATTCAAAAGAAATGAGTGAGATTTTAGAACTTGATACGCTTTCAGAAATTGTTGGATTTGAGAATATTAGCAAATATTATGATGCTCAAAGCAAATTAGATTCAGATGCTTTTATGAAGCAAATTGAAAGCACCAAGGAGTTAAATAGTACATCCATAAGAAAAGTAATTACGCATAAAGGCAACGAAAAATATATCGAATTTGTTGCCCTACATAGCTATGCCAACGATAAGCTTATTTCGGGCAAAGGTACATTTAGAGATATTACAGAAAAAAAACAACAAGAGCTAAGATTATTGCAATCAGAAAAAGAATTGATTGAAGCCCGAAGTCTTTTAAAAATGGGTACTTGGAATTTTGATTTAATCAACAATACAGTATATTATTCAAAAGAGCTAAGTCAAATTTTGCAGTATGAAACCAGTATTGAATTTTATGATTTCGAACAATTTTTTGCTCATGTACATGCTGATGATAAAGAAAAAGTACGCCACAATTACAACAATGTTATAAACCTATATGCTGAAAGTTTTATCGCCACCATAGATAGAAAAATGGTAAACTATCATGGACAAATATGCTATATCGAATTTAACACAAAAGCAGTATTTGAAAACGGAAAAAAGGTATCTATACATGGCACATTTAGAGATATTACCGAAAAAAAATTAAAAGATTTAAAAATAGAAGAAAGCGAACAGCGATTATTAGAAGCGCAAAAGATGCTGAAAACAGGCACTTGGCAGTTTAATACTGAAACAAAAATATTTCAATTATCAAGTGAAATAAGAGAATTGCTAAATAACAATTTACCGCTTGTACTTACCGACAAAGAATATTTTACATACATCAACCCAGCAATAAGAAACAAATTTGTAGAAAAATTTCATTCTGTAATTGAAGAAAAACGACATTTTAAAACTATCAATAATTATTTGTTTGCAGATGGATCTGAATTTTTTGTAGAAATAGTTGGTCATCCAGCTACTGCTAAAAATGATGAAACAGAATTTGTAGGCACATTTAGAGATATTACCAAAGAGCACAAAAAAGATGTGGCGTTAAAAGAAAGTGAAGAGCGCTTTAGGCTTTTGTTTGAGCATAATCCTGCCATGTATTTTACATTAGATGAAAAAGGAATTATACTTTCTGTAAATCAATTCGGTATTGATTATTTAGGCTATTCAAAGGAAGAATTAGTTGGGGGTCATGTAAGCAAAGTATTCCATCATGATGATTTACACAAAGGCGCCAGAAATTTAGAAATATTAAAACAATCACACGAAAATTTTTGGCAGTGGGAAATTAGAAAAGTTAAAAAAAGCGGCGAAATGATTTGGGTAAAAGAAACAGCCAGCATTGCAAAAAACAAAACAGGCAACAATATTTTTCTAATTATTTGTGAAGATATTACTACAGAAATTGAAAACAGAGAGCTAATAAAAATTAAACAAAAAGAATTAATACAAGCAAAAGAAATAGCAGAAGAAGCGGCAAAAGAAAAACAACAATTTGCAAGTATAATGAGTCATGAAATTCGAACACCACTTAATGCAGTGATAGGAATTACCAATTTGTTGTTAATGGAAAATCCTAAACCCGAGCAAGTGCAAGAATTAAATACATTAAAATTTGCTGGCGAAAATTTATTGCTATTAGTAAATGATATATTAGATTTTGGAAAAATTGAAGCAGGTAAAGTAGCATTAGAAAGCACACCATTTAATTTGCAATCACTAATAAAAAATATTAAAAATAGTTATACTTATATAGCTACAGAAAAAGGAATTTTATTGAAATGTACAATAGATGAAACCCTGCCAACCTTTGTATTGGGCGATCCTACAAGGCTTTCGCAGATATTAACCAACCTAATATCAAATGCTATAAAATTTACTGATAGTGGTTTTGTAGAAATTGTGCTTCGTAAAATGAAAACAATAAACGATAATGAAGTAAAAGTAAGATTTGAAATAACGGATAGTGGTATTGGAATACCTAAAGATAAACATCATTTAATTTTTGAAAGTTTTTCGCAAGCCAATGCAGATACTAATAGAAAATTTGGTGGAACAGGATTAGGATTAACTATTACTAAAAAATTAATTGAATTGCATCAAAGTACTATTCAATTGCAAAGTGAATTGGGCAAAGGCGCTACTTTTTATTTTGATATTATTTTTGAAATGGCGAATGATTTTATGAAAAAAAATGAACCCAGCCATCCATTAATAGAAACAAAAGATATAATTGGCAAACATATTTTGGTAGTAGAAGATAATGCCTTTAATCAATTAGTAGCCATAAAATTTTTAGAAAAATGGCAAGCAAACGTTGATGTAGCCGACAATGGATTAATTGCATTAAAAAAATTAGATAAAAAAAGATACGATTTAATTTTGATGGATATTCAAATGCCAGAAATGAATGGTATTGAATGTACACATGCGATTAGAAAAAATGATAATGAGCAAATAAAAAACATTCCCATTATAGCATTTACAGCCGCCCCCGATGCTGATAAAGAAAAAATGATAGCAGAAGGAATGAATGATTGCATCAGCAAACCATTTAACCCAACTGAATTGTTTAATAAAATTTTACAATTCATATAAATAATACGCATGGCAAATTGGTTACAAAAATTTAAATTTACTGAGGCAGATACTATTGGTTTATCGGTAAGCGAAATACGCCGATTTGAAACCACCAAACGATTTGCATTTATTGCCTTTTTGGTAAATACAATATTTGCCCTCAACGACTTTTTAACATTAGATAATCGAATCATTTTTTTGTTAGATACAATAGTTATTATACCCGGCAATTTATTTATCTATCTATATTTTAGATACACCAAAAATCAAAAAATAACTGCCATCGCTTTAATGATATTTTTAAATATTATGTTGATGGTAACAGCATCTTATTATACAAGAGCATCAAATTTAGAGTTGTTCTTTTTTCCAATGATGATATTAACTTTTAGTATTATAGACCATAAACAAAAATGGCTGCTATATGGTATGGTTGGCTTTGTAGCATCCATCGTTTTATTGATAGAATTTACAGATTTTAAAATGTTTTCGTTTGGTAAAATACCCGATGATCAAATACCTGAATTAGCTCATCTTACTTGTTTTTCAAGCATTGTTTTATTTTTTATTTTTTTACAAACAATAATGGTAGTAATTGCCGAAAATGAAGAAAAATTGCAACACGAAACCAAGCAATTAATAATGGCAAATAAAAGTTTGAAAGAACTAAACGAGTTAAAAGAAAACTATAACGACACATTACAACAACAATTAAATAATGCTCAACAAAAATTAGAAGCAAAAGAACGGGAAATAAAAATGGCGGCTATGCAAGGCGAAGAAATGGAACGAAAGCGCATTGCACTTGATTTGCATGATGAATTGGGCGTTAAACTTTCGGCACTGAAATTAAATTTAAGCAATTTTGAAAATAAATTTACTGAAAATACGAATAAAGAATTTTTACAAATTATGCATTTGGTAGATGATGCTTGTAACCAAATACGAGATATTTCACATCATATGCATCCTGTTATGTTTGAAGAGCAGGGCTTAATAAATATTTTAAAAGATGTAATTGTAAATGTAAATAATTCAAAAAAAATAAATGTGCAATTGGTAGTAGTAGATTACCAAAACGAATTAACAACACAAAAAGAATTGATGCTGTATCGAATTATTTTAGAATTGCTGAACAATACTATAAAACATGCAAATGCATCATTAGTAAATATTCAATTAATAAAAAACAAACAATCAATCACTATTTTATATGAGGATAATGGTAAAGGATTTGATGAGAAAAATGTAAAAAAGGGATTAGGGTTAAATAGCATTTTACATCGCACCGATGCATTAAATGCTAAATGGAAAATTGAATCGAAAAAAAATAAAGGCACTTTTCAGGTAATTGAATTGCCTATTAATTAAGCACTATGAACGATGTAATAAAAATAATGTTGGCCGATGATCATCAATTAATTTTAGATGAATTAAAAAAATTGTTTACCAACCCCAAACAATTTGAAATTATAGGTTTATACAATAATGGAACTGATTTAAAACAAGCCATAAAAAATAATCAACCCGATTTAATTATTACCGACATTAATATGCCCGGTATTAACGGAATTGAAATTTGTGAATGGACAAAAATGGTTTTTCCGAAAATAAAAGTGGTTTTAATTTCTATGTTTTATAGTCAATCGTTAATTTATAAATTAACTCAAATAAAAGCCGATGGGTATTTAATAAAAAATACAACTCGACTTGAAATTGAACATTGTGTAGAACAGGTGTTGCAGGGTAAAACAGTAATTTATCAAAAGCCTTTAGTTGAAGCTATTGCAACAGAATCATTTTTATTTCCCACCAATTATTTATCAGATACAGAAAAAAATGTTTTAAAATTTATTGCATTAGGATTTAGTAATAAAGAAATTGCCGATAAAATTTTAATGGCAGAATTTTCAATAGAAAGTATTCGAAAAATAATTTATAAAAAATTAAATACAGGAAGTTTTGCTGATTTAGTAAGCTTTGCTATAAGCTTAGGATTGATTAGTAATGAATAATTTTTGAAATTAAAATACTCCCAAATACTTTTTAAACCCTTCCATTTTCTTTTCAATTTCCAATTCAGTTTGGTTCGATATTTTTTCAAACGGAAAAATTTCTGTTTTCAATTTCTTTCCTGCAATAGTTCGTTTCCAAATGCCGATAATTTTTCCATCTTGCACAATCATAGGTTTAAAAATACCGTTGTTGGTAAATGCTTTTGAAGAATGAATTTTATCAATCACATCAAAGCGATGATTGTAGCTGATGATGTATTCATCAAATGCAGGCAGCAAGTGGATTTCAGCGTTGGCTGTTATTCCCCCTTTGAAGGGGGCAAGGGGTATGTTTTTTTCATTCACCGAAACAAAATAAGTTTGTTCGTCCACTTCAATTTTTTCCAAATTTTTAGAAATAAAATCAATCGCTTTTTTTGCATCAGTTTGATTCAAGCCGCTCCACCAGCTAAAATCTTTTAGTGTTGCTGGCGAATGACTTTGAAAATAAATAGTTGCTAATTTTGCTAATGCTTCATCTCGATTAATTTTTTTTGAAGCAGGAATTCTTTCATCTAACAACGCATACGTATTTTCTTTTCCTTTTCGGATTCCATTGCAAACTAATCCATTCAACTCTGCATGAAACATGATGTGTGCAGAGCGATAATTATCGGTATTGATTTTTTCAGATTGCAACAAAGCCATAATTTCATCACGAGTGCAATGATTTTTTTGCGCCAATAATTTCAGAATTATTTTTTCAGATTGCAACAAAGTTTTTGCATCCATCCCAACTGATTTGCTGTATGAATTTAATGTTCTGCTTAATTGCGGAGCTGATAAATCCAGCATCCAACGCAAATTTTCGGGTGCAACAATATGCCATGTGGGGCGAAGAATATGTGTACGAATTAGTTCGCCATTGTTTAATGCTGTTTCAATTTTATTTTCGCTAATTCCAAATTCATTTTGTTGCTTGACCTCACCCTTACCCTCTCCAATGGGAGAGGGTTGGTTGAATTTGGAATTAGCTTGTGGTTGCAAACGCAACGCCACAGCCCATTTGCTCATTTCATAATCTTGCGCTTGCATAGCTCCCATCCAATTCAACAATTCATTCGGTTGTTGAAATTGCTGTTGTGCAATTTGTTGTGTGTGAAGGCGGTGGTGTGGGATGTGCATTTATTAATCAGCTTCAATAAACTTTTTTATGTTTTCTAAATCTGATAATTCCGCATCTTCTTTGAACATAAATTCATTCTCTTTTGCCTCAATTATTTCTAAATCTTGATTTGGCTGAAGGCGAATTTTAAATGAAGACAATTTCATTGGTGAGTTTTTAGCTCCAAATAAAATCATGATGTCTACCATCCAATTGTTTTGTTGCAATTCAGCAATGTCAAAAATTAAACAGTTCGGTTCAAAAATTGGTTGACCAAAATGGATAATATCAACAACATCTTTTCTCCATTTTTCATGACCATTCATGCCAAATTTTGTTTTTGTATTTTCTATAGGAATGAGTGGAAGATAATCCTGAAATACACCACTGCTTACTATTCTAAACGATAATGAATAATCATTTTGAAATCTTGAAAGATTAAAAAAGTAAGTTTTGAAGACTAAATATATTTTTCCATTCACAGTTTTAGTGTCCCCAATTTTTAAGTAACTTAATAGGTTTGGAAATTTAATTCTCTTAAACAACGCTTCAATATAATGGTATGGGGCTATGTTTGTTTGTCCATCAATCCTCATGAAAAATCTGTTCTCAAATTGATGTGGTGCATATTCACTTTTGGGGATTTCAAAAATGTAAATGAACTTTCCATCATTCTCAATTTTATGAAACAAAGTTCCAAATGGTGTTGGATTGATTCTATTCACAATCTTTGCCATGAATTGGTCTTTTTCGTATTGATGTTCAACAAGAGCTAATTCACCTGTAAATATTTTTTCTTTACGACCCTCAACGTTTTTACCAACTGGAGCTCCCCAAATCAAAAGTCCTCCTTCTGAATTTAGAAATGCACAAATTGATTTTAAAATCGCATCTTCTTTTCTTTGGATTGGCTCTTTCTCATTAGCAACAAATGACTTAAACTCAATTTTATCGCTTTCCGTTTTCTCTTCGTTGAAAAAATTCACAACATCATTGTAAGTGATTTCTTCGATTTTTTCCTTGTTAAAATATTGATTGAAATAGTTCATGGTTTTTAAATTTAAGCTTATGCAGCAATGGCTTCGGCGTATTTTATTTCGTAAGTTACATTTTCATTTAGTCCATCAATTTTCAAATTGCCACTATCAAATTGATTAAGTAAAATAAAACTTTGGGTGTAGTTTCCCAAAATATCCAACAAACCTTTTGCTTCTACCAAATTCAAATTTTCTGCCCCACTTTGCTGAATAATATTTACCACTTTTTGCAATTCATCTAATCGCTTTTGATTAATGGTGTAACCTTTTACCAAATAATCTTTTAATCGTTGCGTAGCCCACTGCCGAAATTGTGTACCTCGTTTTGAATTGACACGATAACCAACAGAGATAATTGCATCGAGGTTGTAAAATTTTATTTTTCTTGAAACCTGCCTTGAGCCTTCATTTTGAACTACCGAGAAAAGCTCGGCAGTTGAACTTTCTAATAATTCTTCTTCGGAATAAATATTTTTAAGATGCAGCCCAATTGTATCAGAATCTTTATCAAATAAGTCTGCCATCAACTTTTGCAAAAGCCAAACAGTATCGTTTTGAAGTTTTACTTCAACCAAAGTTTGCCCATCGGCAGTTTTGTATAATTCTATTTCATTCATGATTTCATTTTTAATAATTCACCAACTTCTTCAAACTCTCTTTTAGCCTTGCTTTGGCTAAAAAATTATTTTCTAACGGAATCGCAAACGGAACTGGTGTATCTAACGATGCACAACGCATCACAGGTGCATCAAGGCCTTCAAAACAATGTTCATTTATCCATGCAGAAACTTCGCCACCGATGCCACCAATCAAAGTGTCTTCATGCAAGATTAAAACCTTACCTGTTTTCTTTACCGCTTTTTCAATGGCTTCATAATCCAACGGAGCTAAAGTTCTCAAGTCTAAAATCTCAATACTCACAT
>JBEEMV010000224.1:0-6045 GCA_041192505.1 Bacteroidota bacterium | reverse complement strand
ATCCTAATTCGCCAGGGTATCGTTTAATATTAAACAATGTATTATTTCCTGCGGCTAAAAAGAAAAAGCAAAAAACATAATAAATTTCACTATCAAGGTTTATTTTTTTTATCCACAAGGTTTATATTTTTCATAATTAATTCAATTACGTTTGTATCATTGCATCTGCAAAAATGTTGCTTACATCCAATCATATAGCCAAGCTTCTACAATCGCATAATTGTGTGATATTGCCTGGCATGGGCGCATTTATAGCCAATAACGAATCGTCGAAAATTTCGATTATTGATAAAGAAATTCTTCCGCCACACAAAATAATTTCGTTTAATAGTAGCATTATTAATAATGATGGATTATTGATAAATTATTTGGCAGCAGCCGAAAATATTCCTTTTAATCAAGCCAGTGTAATAGTGTTGCAACAAATTGCCATATGGAAAACCCGAATGCAATTGGGTGAAGCAATTAAATTTAACGAAATAGGAAATCTGTGGCTCGATTTAGAAAAGAATATCCAATTTAAATCAGGAGGCATTTTTTTGCAAAGCAATCAATTTTATGGATTGAATAAAATTGAAATTAAGCCAGTTATTAGAAATGAAGAAAAGGAGAATATTATTAAGCAATTGGTAAGAGAGGATGATAAAGGCTTACATGTAGAAGGTTATAGAAATGATTTTGTTAAAAAGAAATCGCATACTTTTCGTAATTGGTGGATAGCGGCGGCGGCGGCTGTAATTATAGCATTGGTAGGGGTGGGCAGTATGTTTTGTTTCGATGATAAATATTGCACCATGAATGTGGCAAGTATTATATCATTTGATTGGTTAAAAGATATGATTTCGCCAAAGCAAGAAAACCAACTTATTCAAAAACAATTTATTCCTATATCGGCGGTGCATTATAGTACCGAAAAAAAAAACGATGTTCGGGTAAGCCCATTGTCGCATCCTTATACTTATTATCTTGATAATCCTGCCGAGCCTTACTATGTGATTACAAAATCGGGGTTAGATTATGCAGCAGCCGAAAAAAGCAAATTTCAATTATGGAAAAAGGGATTAGATGCTCGGCTAATTGCCATTGATAGTACGTATCAAATTGGTATTTATTATTTTGTTACTTCATCCGAAATTCAACTTATTCAAACACAGTTAGATACGGTGCTTAAATGCGAAACACAGTTGATGAAAATATCAATCTAATTTTGTAGAGTTCCTAAAAAAATCTAAGCTACTCTTCATTGATATATGATATTGTAAAAAAAGCCTACTCAATTATTTTGAGTAGGCTTTAATGTTTTAAAAATGAAATTCGTTTTACATTGTTATTCGAAAACGATTATAACAAACTAGCATTTAATGTAAAGTTGGCAGTGCCTATCGATGTACCATTTTGGTAAAATTCTACTTGGTATTTTCCTTTTTCCAATTTGGCATCTGGGGTAAATTTATCCATCATAGGTATTTTTTCTTTATTGAAATTAAATTCAATTTTACCTGTGTATCTTATTTCGGTATTATCAGCCGCAGTCATTATTCCGCCTCCTTTATTTGGGTTATATAATAATTTATTAAGTGGGGTTGATATACGGTAGTATATAGTTTGATTACCGCTTGTAACTATTGTATTTTTTTCTACATCAAAACTTATTTTAATATAATCTAAATGACGAACACTATTAGTTATTTTTTCTTTGCCCTTTCCTTTTTCCTTTTCACCATTAATTACAATATTACTTATATGAAGTGTTTTTGCTACTTCGCTCAATGTAGCATTTTCGGTTTCTAACCCTTTTACTTTTTCTTTAGTAGTATGTAAATCTGTTTTTACCGTATCGTATTGCTTGGTAAGGGTTTGATATTGTTTTTGCAAATCTTCATATTTGGCTTGCATATCATTTTGTTCGTGCTTTAATTGATTAATTAATTCTTTTGCACGTTCTAATTCTTTTTTAGATAAATTTTCTTTCCCTAATAAAATACGCATTTCATTTTGGTTAGCATTTAGTGCATATTCTTTGCGTTGCAATAAACTATCTAAAGCAGCATTTTTACCACGTTGCTCTTCTAATTCGGCTAATGTTTTTTTGTAATCATGTTCTAATTGTTTGTAGGTAGAATCTAATTGTTCTTTCTCACCTGTTAAGGTTTCTACAGCATTAGAGTTGTTACGATTATTGATGTATAAAAACACATTTGCACCTACCAAAAGCAGGATAAGAACAATATAAACAGCTTTGTTAGATTTTTTTGGAGTTGTTAATTCAGGATTAGTATCACTCATGGTTTTCTTTATTTTTGAATTGAATTAAAACAAAAGTATAAAAAAATGTTTATTACTTAAATTAATGCAAAGCAAAAATACGTACCAACTTTTTTCTAAACTGTGTACAATAGTATTAATGATTACAATTATGCATTAAAATGTAATCATTAGTTTATCATTTCGGCACCAAAATATTTGTGTAATACTTTTGGAAGCTTAATACCATCAGGCGTTTGATTGTTTTCTAATAAGGAAGCTACAATACGAGGCAAAGCCAATGCACTACCATTTAAAGAGTGAGCAAATTGCATTTTACCATTGGCATCTTTAAATCTGCATTTCATTCGGTTGGTTTGAAATGATTCAAAACAACTGGTGCTGCTTACTTCCAACCAACGTTTTTGTGCAGCACTCCACACTTCAAAATCGAAAGTAAGCGCTGATGCAAAACTCATATCGCCACCACACAATCTTAAAATACGATAAGGCAATTCTAATTCTTGTAATAAATTTTCTACATGTTTTACCATCGTATCTAATGTAGCATAGCTTTTATCTGGATGTTCAATTTGTACAATTTCTACTTTATCAAATTGGTGCAATCGGTTTAATCCTCTCACATCTTTACCATAGCTGCCAGCCTCTCTTCTAAAGCAAGGGGTATAAGCCGTCATCTTAATGGGTAAATCTTCTTCTTTCACAATCGTATCACGGTAAATATTGGTTACAGGCACTTCGGCAGTGGGTATTAAATAAAAATCATCTACCGTACAATGATACATTTGCCCTTCTTTATCGGGCAATTGCCCTGTGCCATAGCCGCTTTCAGCATTTACTAATAAGGGCGGCATAAATTCCATATAGCCAGCTTCGGTAGCTTTATCTAAAAAGTAAGCAATTAAAGCTCGTTGCAATTTTGCGCCTTTATTTTTATAAACAGGAAAACCAGCGCCTGTTAATTTTACACCCAATTCAAAATCAATTAAATTGTATTTGGTGGTTAATTCCCAATGTGGCAATGCATCTTGGGGTAGGGTAGGAATAGTTGCTACCTGAAAAACTACCACATTTTCTTCGGGTGTTTTGCCTTCGGGTACTGATGAATGGGGCATGTTTGGCAATTTTACCAACAAATCATGCTGCTGTTTTTCAGTAGCTTCTAAATCTTGCTTTAATTGTTCGGTTTGTTTTTTCCAATCGGCTACTTGCAATTTTAATTGTTCTGCTTCTTCTTTTTTCCCATCTTTCATTAAAGCACCTATTTGCTTGGCAGCATTATTTTGTTGTGCCAACACAGCATCGTTTTGTTGTTGAATATTGCGGCGTTTTTCATCCATAGCCAATATTTCATCTACTACATTTATTTCTTTAAAATGTTTTTTTTGTAAGCCTTGTTTTACCTTTTCGGTTTCGGTACGTATTAATTGAAGTGTAAGCATGTAATCGTTTTTTTTTGAGGGTGCAAAAGTAAGAAGATATTGATACGAAATAAAAAAGCGGTATTGATTTTTACATAATGGCTATTATTCCATCAGTTTCATTTTGGCTTTATTTTGCCAACCAGCTTTGCTCGAAAATTTGGTGTAAAATATTTTCAAATCGGCATCGCTGCTAAAGGGTGTAATAAATATTTTTTTTTGTGCATCGCTACCAAATTGGGTAAAATACCAAATGCCATTATTTTTACCCACTTCGCTTTTATACTTGGTTTGATATACAATTAAATCGGCATCGCTAGCAAATTTTACAACAGCTACTTTTAGCTGTGCATCTTTGTTAAACTTACTGTTGTATACAATTTGAGCGTTTGCATTTAGGCAAAATATTATCAATATTAAAATGGAAATGTATTTCATGAAATTTAACCTAATATAAAGTTTGAAAACGTGTGTGCAATAATATCAACGGCAGCATTCATTTCAGTTTCAGTAATGCATAATGGTGGTGCAAACCTAATCTTATCGCCATGTGTGGGTTTGGCAAGCAAGCCATTATCTCGTAATTGCAAACAAATTTTCCAAGCTGTTTTTTCATCATCCGAATTTATTTCAATAGCATTTAATAAACCTTTGCCACGTACTTCTTTTATTAATGGATGATGTAATGCAGCTATTTTATTGCGAAATAAGTTGCCCATTTTTTCAGCATTTTCAGCCATTTTTTCATTTTGCAATACTTCTAAAGCAGCCATTGAAACAGCGCAAGCCAATGGATTGCCACCATAGGTGCTACCATGTTCGCCTGGTTTAATGGTTAGCATTATTTCATCATTGCAAAGCACCACACTTACGGGCATTGTGCCACCGCTTAATGCTTTACCTAAAATTAAAATATCGGCATGAACATTTTCATGATCAATGGCAAGCATTTTACCAGTGCGGCATAATCCTGTTTGAATTTCATCGGCAATAAACAACACATTGGCAGCTTTACATAAATCATATGCTTTGCTTAAATAATTATCCGAAGGCACTATCACACCAGCTTCGCCTTGAATAGGCTCAACTAAAAACCCAGCCACATTGGGTTGCTTTAAAGCTTGGGCTAATGCATCAATATCATTAAAAGGCACTTTAATATAATTGGGCATGTAAGGGCCAAAACCATTGTAGCTATCAGGGTCGCTGCTGAATGAAATAACACCTGTGGTTCTGCCATGAAAATTATGTTCGCATACAATTATTTGTGCTGTGTTTTCGGGTAATCCTTTTACAGTATAACTCCATTTGCGACAAAGTTTTATAGCCGTTTCAACAGCTTCAACGCCACTGTTCATGGGCAATACTTTATCGTAGCCAAATAAATTGGTAATGTATTGTGCAAATTCGCCTAATTTATTGTTGTGAAAAGCACGTGATGTAAGCGTTAGTTTTTGAGCTTGATCAATTAATGCATCAATTATTTTAGGATGGCAATGCCCTTGGTTTACGGCTGAATAGGCAGAAAGAAAATCGAAATATTTTTTACCTTCTACATCCCATACATATACTCCTTTTCCTTTTTCTATCACTACCGGAATGGGGTGATAATTATGAGCATTATACTCATTTTCGATAGTAATAAATTCGGTTGATAGATTATTTAAAGCAATTTGTTCCATGAAAAAAATATTTTTTTGTAAAGGTAAAATATTTAGCCATCAAAAAAATTAATGATGATAATTTTCGTGATTAATGATAGTAAATACTCGGTATAATTGTTCGGTTAAAACCAATCGGGTAAGTTGATGTGGTAATACAAAATCGGAGATTCTGATTTTATTAAAAGTATTTATCTGTTCGGTATCCCAGCCGTATCGGCCACCTATACAAAAGCAAATATTTTTAATGCCGCTTTGCATTTTGCGTTGAATAAAATTGGTGAAAGCTACGGTAGAATAGCGTTCGCCATTTTCATCTAAAAAGAAAAAGAAAGCATCTTTTTGTGGCAATTGTTTTAGCAAAAAAGCAGTTTCGGCTTTTTTAGTTTCATTTACCGAAAGCGAATTATTAGTTTTTGGATTAACCAATACTACTTCAAATTTGCAATAATGAATCAATCGTTTTTCAAACTCGGCAAAAGCTTTTTCGTAATAAGCAAATGATTCTTTGCTGATGGCGTATATATAAATTTTCATCGCCGCAAAGTTTCAAAAAAATTAGGCAACTTGCATCGTTACTTTCATCATTTCTTTAAATAATTCATCAGGGTCGAATGGTTTGGTGATATAACCACTAAAGCCTAAATCTAATACTCGGTTTTTTGTTTCGGATGATGCATCGGCACTTAATGCAATAA
>JBEEMV010000223.1:0-16065 GCA_041192505.1 Bacteroidota bacterium | reverse complement strand
AAAATCGAAAAATCAGTATTTCATTTTGAAGAGCAAAAGTATCATTACGTTTTTATATCAGTTTGTAAAGCCTTATTGGCTTACGTTTTATAGCGCTATTTTATTAGCCATTTTATTGTCGGGCTTATCAGCATTTCGTCCGTTTTTAACACAAATTACCATTGATAATTATGTGCTAAAAGCCAATATGCCCATGATTACTAAAATGGCATTATTGCTTTTATTAATGCTAATAATCGAAACCATTATTCGTTATTTATTTATACTTTTTACCAACTCATTAGGGCAGCAAGTAATTATGGAATTGCGAAATGCCATCTTCAAAAAAGCAACACACTTTAATTTACAATACTTCGACAATACACCCGTAGGAACAGTTGTAGCTCGTACTATTACCGATGTTGAAACCATCAATGATGTTTTTTCCGAAGGCATTATTTCGGTATTAGCCGATTTGCTTTCCATTATAGCAGTAATGGCAATTATGTTTTATAGCAGTTGGCAATTAGCATTAATTACATTAATCGTTTTTCCTATTTTGCTTATTGCAACTTATTATTTTAAAGAAAGTGTAAACAAAAGTTATCAAGCCGAACGAACACAAATTTCAAATTTATATGCTTTTATTCAAGAGCATTTAAGTGGTATGAGCATCATACAAATATTCAATTCTGAAAAACGTGAGTTTGCAAAATTTAAAGATATAAGCCAAAAGCTAAACAAAGCAAACATTGCATCAGTATGGGCTTACAGCATTTTTTTTCCTGTTGTTGAATTTTTATCGGCAGCAGCTTTAGCATTAATTATTTGGTGGGGATGCTCACACATGATACATCAACATGCCACACCGGGCTTGTTGGTGGCGTTTATTTCATACATCAATTTATTGTTTCGTCCGCTGCGTTCGGTGGCTGATAAATTCAATACTTTACAACGTGGTGTAATTGCTGGCGAAAGAATTAAAAATATTTTAGAACAAGAAAATGAAATAAAAAATAATGGTGTAATAGCTGATGTTTCGATAAAAGGAAAAATTGAATTTAAGAATGTTTCGTTTCATTATATTGAAGGAACACCTGTTTTGAAAAATGTATCATTTGCTATTGAACAGGGTAAAAGCCTTGCTATTGTTGGCTCTACGGGTAGTGGCAAAACATCGCTTACACAATTGTTGTGTAGAAATTATGAATACCAACAAGGCATTATTTCATTAGATAATAATACCATTGAAAAATACGACATATCATTTTTAAGAAAAAATATTGGCGTTGTATTGCAAGATGTTTTTTTATTTAGCGGAAGTATTTTTGATAACATTACTTTATACAATCCTGAAATTACTTTACCACAAGTTGAAGAAGCAGCTAAGATGATTGGCTTGCATGATTTTATTATGAAGTTGCCAAATGGTTATCATCAATCAGTGATGGAACGAGGCAATACATTAAGCCTTGGGCAACGACAATTAATTTCATTTTTACGAGCAGTAATTTTTAATCCTGCGGTTTTAATTTTAGATGAAGCTACTTCATCCATCGAATCTGAAACAGAATTATTAATGCAACAGGCCATTCCTAAATTACTACAAAACCGAACGTCAATTATTATAGCTCATCGCCTTAGCACTATTGAAAATGCTGATAAAATTTTAGTTTTGGAAAAAGGCGAAGTAATTGAAAGCGGAACACATCAAGAGTTATTGGCGATGAAAAATCACTACTTTAATTTATATCAAAAGCAGTTTGCAAAAGCGACGGTTAGCAGTTACTAAAATCAATGCTTAATAGCTTCCCCAATATTTGCGTAAAAACCATTCTAATACCAACAATATTAGCAATAAAGCAAACAACCATTTGTAATTAAGCAGCGGCAAAGTTTTATATTTCGAATAAATAATGGGCTTAATATTTTCCGATTTTTTAATCATTTCGACAATAGTTTCGGCATTGTTTGCATACACCATTTTGCCATTTGTTTTTTTACTTAAAGCATATAATAATTTATGATTAGCCACAGTTTGCAAACCTTCTAACTGCAAAGGCGCAATGCTAAAATAACCATTACTATTTAGTTCTTTTCCATTAAATAATGTTTTGGCAATATAGCTATAATTGCCCACTGGCAAGCTTCCTACTGATAGATTATATGTTTTTTCGGTTTTCGAAAAAGTGAAATTGTAATTTTGTTTTTTGTCATCTGTAATTGTTAATGATACATCGGGCGTATTTACATATTCATAATTTTGATTGTATAAATAGGCTTCAAAATTGATGGTTTCATTTTCGTTGAATAATGTTTTTAATGGTGCGGCTTTAAAAGCTCTTTTATCATTTTTTATTACCAAATATTGAATCATTTTTTGAACCACTTCATTTATCGCATCATTATTTTGATGCAATAAATAATCATACAATCGCCATCTGTATATTCCTTCGCCACTTATTAATCCTGTTTTTTGTCCGTTTGCATCAGCCATAGCCAACAAAGGATATTTAGTATTTGCCGAGCCAATTTTTTGATACGCCAACACATAAGCATTGGCAGATAATTTATAATCGCCAAATGGCGAATACAATGGCGGAAAGGCTTGTAGCGATTTTACAAATTTTTCATCTAATGTATAAGCACTAAAATCTTTATTAAATGAAGCTTGTGTTTCGTTAGTATTTGCTGCATTACCACTTATCGAAACCAAATTTTGTACTTGGTTAAAGCCTGCCAAATTACTGCTACTACCCAATACAAATAATATAGGAATATGCTTATCATTAGCCGCTTTTACAATAGTAATAGCATTGTTTTGAAACGATGGTAATTGATGTAATATAATTAAATTAGCATCGCCAATTAAACTAGTTGCGGCTAATGTATTTTCAATTAATTCTAATTTACAATCGTAGTTATTATTGTTTTCAATAATTGATTTTAAGGCAGCCAAATCGGGATGTGGTGCATTAGCAATAATGGCAATTTTTAATCTACTATCTAATACTTCAATATAAATATCTTGCTCATTGTTTACAAAAGTGGCTTCGCCATTTATTTTAGTAGCTATAATTTTATAATGCTGTATGCCTGTTTTATCAGCATCTATCACAAAATCGAAAGATGTTGAAAATCTGTTTTCGTTAATGTTAAAACTATGAGCATACACTTGTTTGCTTTGCCCATTATCAATTTTATTTACAATAATATCAGTTCGGTTTCCGCTTAAATAATTAGCGCCAATATCTATTTTAATGCTTGTTTGATCGTGTAAATAACAAGTTTTATTGTAATAACATTTACCAATAAAAAAATCTTTTTGAAATGTAGTATCGCCCAATGCAATAGTATAATGTGGTACCAACCAACCCTCATTTACATATAATGGATTGCTGCCCTGATTATAAATACCATCGCTCGAAAGTATTACAGCGCCTACATTTTGATTGTTGTATTGATTATATAATTCAGTTAAAGCATCGGCTATATTGGTAGCATTTTCTTTATAATCAATTGTATTACCCTCTTTAATGGCTGCGCCAAATGTGTATTCTTTTAGGTTGTAATCATTGCCCAGTTTATCTTTTAATAGGGCAATATGTTGCGCCAACATACTGCTATCGGCCGTTCCTTTTTTTATTTTTATAGATGCCGAATTATCATTTAAAAATAAAATAATAGGCTTTTCGGTTTCTGTCCATTTGCTTTTAATAAATGGCGAAAGCAATAAAAACAGAATTAAAAATAGCGAAGCAAAACGTAAAGTTTGCAACACATATTTACGTTTTTTAATAAATAATAATGCTTGATTATAGTTTTCGTTTTTGCTATAAAGCAGCCACGATAAAGCCATTGCCACCGCAAAGCAAATAATAATAAACCAAGATGGATATTGAAATGAAAGCAAGTAGAAAGGTTTTAAAAGAGTAACAAATGTTCAACTATAAATACAACTTAATTAGCCGCCACTATACTTATTTCAAAATGTTCCATTACAGCATTGGCTAATAGTTTTTTGCAAGCCAATTCAGCATTAGTTTTAGCTTCGGCTTCTGTTGCAGCGTCAATATCTAACGTAATATGTTTGCCAATTCGTACATTTTCTATTCCTGTAAATGCTAAGTTTTTTAAACCGCCTAATACGGCTTTGCCTTGTGGGTCTAACAATTCTTTTAATGGCATTACATTAATTTCTGCTTTGTATTTCATACGTATAATTTGTTTTGCGCAAAGTTATCTATACACTTTGATTTTTTTGTAAAATGAAATTAAAAGTTGTGGTACATTTTTGTTTGACAAAATTTATCAAAAAACAAAAAGCGTAAATCAATTATTAAAATCAATTTACGCTTTTTAAAATTATTGAATTATAAAAAAGTTATTCTACAATCAACTGGCTTCTTTCTGCCCCTGTTGAAATCATCGAAAAAGGAACTTTTGTATAATTGGTTACAAAATTTAAATATGTTTGAAAAGCAGCAGGCACAGTACTTTTAGTTTTGCATTGCGCCAAATCCATATTCCATCCTTTTAGTTTTTCTGTTTTGGGTACAATATTTTTATCAATCATATCATATGGTAATTGTGCTGAATCTTTACCATCAAAATGATAAGCAGTTACAATTTCAATTTCATCAAAATTGTTCATCACATCGGCTTTTGTTAATACCAATTGTGTAACACCATTTAGCATAATAGCATAATTTAAAGCTACTAAATCTAACCAACCGCATCTTCTTGGTCTGCCCGTTGTACTTCCAAATTCATTGCCTTGTTTGCGCAATTGTTCGCCCGTTTCATTTAATAATTCACTTGGAAATGGTCCACTGCCTACACGGGTGCAATAAGCTTTTGTAATGCCAATTACTTCGCCAATGTGTTGCGGTGCAATGCCAAGCCCTGTGCAGGTTGATGCTGTAATGGTATTAGATGAAGTAACGAAAGGATAAGTACCAAAATCAATATCTAACATACTGCCTTGAGCACCTTCGGCTAATATTTTTTTACCTTTTTTTATTTCTTCGTTAATGTAATATTCGCCATCTACAATGTTAAATTGCTTAATCATTTCTATAGCCGCCATCCAATCTTTTTCTTGTTGTTCAATATCAAATTTGAAATCGTAGGTGCTTATTAATGAAAGATGTTTTTGTTTTAAAGCAATATATTTTTCCATAAATGTGGTAGAAAGAATATCGCCTATTCGCAATCCATTTCTTCCAGTTTTATCCATGTAGGTTGGTCCTATTCCTTTTAATGTTGAACCAATTTTTTCTACCCCTTTCGACGCTTCGCTTGCAGCATCTAATACTCTGTGTGTAGGTAATATTAAATGTGCCTTTTTTGAAATCAATAAATTGTTGCCAATCGTTACACCAGCAGCTCTTAATTCAGCTATTTCTTGCAAAAAAGTAATAGGATCTAACACTACACCATTGCCAATTAAATTGCTACAATTAGCATGCAAAATGCCCGATGGAACAGTATGCAACACAATTTTTTTATCTTTTACAATGATAGTATGACCAGCATTTGGCCCACCTTGAAAACGAGCTACCATATCATATTTAGGAGCAAGATAATCTACTATTTTTCCTTTACCTTCATCACCCCACTGCAAACCAAGAAGTACATCAACCATTTTATATATTCTGTTTTTATTTATTGCAAATGTAAAGCGGCAGTTATTCTTTTGCTGAATTATTATTCACTAACTGTGGAAAAGTAGTGGTGCAGTATTTTAAATTGATTTGATATAAGCTTCTATAGCACTGTTAAAACAATAAAATATTTAATACAGATAACTATTTAAAACAGTAATCTTGGCTTACATTTGCGCCTCAAAAAAAATAAAAATTAATAATAATTATTATGGCTACTAACAGAACTTTTACAATGATTAAGCCTGATGCAACATCGGCAAATCATACAGGTGCAATTTTAGAACAAATCTGCGGCGCAGGTTTTAGAATTGTGGCAATGAAACAAACAAAATTAAGCGCTGAAAAAGCTGGCGAATTTTACGCCGTTCATAGTGCTCGTCCATTTTATGGTGAGTTAGTTGAATTTATGAGCAGCAATTATATCGTAGCAGCTATTTTAGAAAAAGATAATGCTGTTGAAGATTTTAGAAAATTAATTGGTGCTACTAATCCAGCACAAGCCGAAGAAGGCACTATCCGTAAGCGTTTTGCTAAATCAATTGGCGAAAATGCAGTTCATGGTAGCGATTCGGATGAAAACGCAATGATTGAAGGTAACTTCTTTTTTAGCGGTTTAGAAAAATTTTAATTCTGCTTTGAAATGAATTAAAAGGCTTATCATTTATTTGATAAGCCTTTTTTTTGTCATCAATTTTTACAATCTTTGAAAAAAGAAATCAAATGAAAAAAATATTTTACACAGCTTTATTTATTGCTTTAAGTTTTAATGCATTTTCGCAAATCACAATTAAAAATACTGATGTACAAAAGGGGGGCGATATTTTCCAATTATCATCGCAAACCACTGCTATCAATAGCATCGACCCAAAACCAACAGGTGCAAATTACAATTGGGATTATTCAACACTTGTAGCCGATGCACAAGTGATGGATACATTTTTAACTACATCGCAAGTTCCGTTTACTTATAGTTTATATTTTTTTGGATATAATCTTGCGCAAAATGCACCTGATTTAAACTTGGGAATTGTTTCTATTTCGAGTATTTGCAATATGTATAAAAACTCATCTACTACATACGATTTTTGGGGATATGGTGGTAATATTTCGGGCATACCATTACCATTTAATTGTACGCCACATGATGTGATTTATAAATTTCCGATGAACTATGGCAACATGGATTCTACCGATTCAAAACTTACAGCAGCTATTCCTAATTTATTAAGTTTTACACAATATCGTCATCGTGTAAACCAAGTGGATGGTTGGGGAAGTTTGCGTACACCAAAAGGCATTTTTAATTGCTTGCGTTTAAAATCTTTTGTTCATGATATTGATTCGATAAAATTAGATACAGCATTTACACATTTACCCTTTGCATTAAATTTAGGAATACCCCAAACCACTATTGAATACAAGTGGTTGGTGGCTGGTCAAGGCGATCCATTATTGCAAATAAATCAAACAGCGGCTTTGATTGGCGCACCAACTACAAGCTTGGTTCGTTGGCAAAATGATTCAACTTATATACCACCAGCGCCAAATGGTTTTGAAAATATTTTGAATGAAAATGGATTACAAATTTTTCCAAATCCTGCAAATTTATTTTGTTCATTGATAAATGAAAATGGTTTTAAAAATGCAGATGTTTTGCTTACAGATATTACAGGCAGAACTTTGCAACATCAATATATTAAAGACCAACAAGTAGTTTATCTATCTACTTACAATTTAGCAAATGGCATTTATTTTATTTCGGTAAAAGAAAATGATACTATAATTAGCCGTAAAAAATTAATTGTGCAACATTAAAAAATAAGTTGCTATTATATTTTGGAAATACTTTTTTTGATAATTTTTATTGGCTCATTGCTGCTTGCATTTTTATATGCATGCCTAATGATTTATTATTTAATTGGCTTCAATCAATTGCCCGAAGTGGATTACAGCCATAATTCATTTTCAACAAAAGTATCTATTATCATTCCAGCTCGAAACGAAGAAAAAAATATTGAACATTTATTACAAGATATTATAGAGCAAAATTTTTTATCAGATTTAATTGAAATAATTTTGGTAGATGATCATTCGGAAGATGAAACTTATCAAGTTGCCGATAGATTTTTGCAGCAACAAACCAAGATAAAATTTCAATTATTAAAATTATCAGATGCAGGTAAAATAGAACAAGCTTATAAGAAAAAAGCAATTGATTTTGCCATGCAAAAAACTACTGGCAAATTAATTATTACCACCGATGCCGATTGCAGATTACATAAAAATTGGTTACGCAATATTGTATCGCATTATGAAAAAACAAATCATAAAATGATAGCCGCACCCGTAAAATATTATTACGATGATTCTTTCTTTCAACAATTTCAGGCTTTAGATTTTATAGGTTTAATGGGCATTACAGGCGCATCAATCAAAAAAGGATTTTATAATATGTGTAATGGTGCAAACCTTTGTTATGAAAAAGAAGCGTTTATAGCCGTGAATGGATTTAAAGGAAACGACAATATTAGCAGCGGTGATGATATGTTTTTAATGCATAAAATTGCCGAACGATTTCCGAATCAAATTTCATTTTTAAAAAACAATGAAGTGTGTGTTGCTACACATCCAAAAGAATCAGTAAAAGAGTTTTTACATCAGCGTTTGCGTTGGACAAGTAAAAGCACTTCGTATTCAGATAAACGAATCACAGCAATTCTTGTAATGGCTTATTTGTTTAATGTTTCCATTGTATTTAATCTTTTTGTAGCCATCGTTTTTCATCCACTTATTTATATTTTTTGTATTCAATTTATCAGCAAATGCATAGTTGAATATTTATTTCTTAAAGCCACTTCTAAATATTTTAATCAATCAGAGTTGATGAAAATATTTATACCAGCTCAATTCGTTCACATAGTTTATATAGTGTCAGTAGGTTTATTAGGGCAGTTAAAAACATTTGATTGGAAAGGCAGAACCATGAAAAAATAATGTTTTTTTTGAAATTTTATTATTAACCACATAGACACATAGAAAATCAAAATATAATTTACAGAACAATTAGATTATGTGAATTGCAAAGCAACTATGAATGTTCTTCAGCCTATAGCTTTCAAGCGAAGGGTAACGTTAATCATAGCATTACATAGGAGAAAAACTTCGTTTTTTTAAATACCTAAGTTTATTCTAATAGTCAATTCACTATGTGCCAATGTGGTTTATAATTATCATTATTAAATAATCCCTAACATTTAACTGTTTGCTTTCTAAATAAATCAATTACTTTCGGGTATTAAATTTTAATCATGGCAGAGCCATCCATTGCAGGAAAATTACTGAAAGCAAAACAATTACAAATTGATTCGTTATTGGCTTTAACACGGGCTGTAAACACCAATACCAAAGAAGCCGATTTGTATGAATTGTACGAATTGTTTTTACGAAATCAAATGCATATTGCACAAGTAGTTTTGTATTATCATCGTGAACATTGGGAATGTGTATGTATTTATGGAACCGAAAAAATTGTTCAACATCAAATTGTTCAGCAGCAATTTATTTATAATAAAGAAGTTAGAAATCTGGAAGAAAAACCAATTGAAGGAACAGAAAATTTTAATTACCTCATTCCAGTTTTTCATAAATCCCAAGCCTTAGCTTTTGCTTTAATCAGCCATATTGCGCCCGATGAATATGGAACAATTGAAGAGAAATTAAATTTTATTCAAACCATTACTAATATTATTGTTTCGGCTATTGAAAACAAACGATTGTTTAAAAAACAATTACTGCAACATGCCTATAAAAAGGAAATGGATTTGGCTCGTCAAATTCAAGGAATGTTGATTCCGAACAAATTACCATTAAGCGAAAAAGTAACCATGGATGCTGTGTATTTACCGCATCAAGAAGTGGGCGGCGATTACTATGATTTTGTAGAATTGAATGATGAAAAAATTGCATTTTGTATAGCCGATGTTTCGGGCAAAGGCGTACCAGCAGCTTTGTTGATGAGTAATTTTCAAGCTACATTACGAACCTTAGCAAAGCAAAATTATACTACCGAAAAATTAATTATTGCATTAAATAAACGCATTTGCGAAGTAACCCGTAATGAAAGTTTTGTTACTTTATTTTATGCAAAATATAATAATGTAACTAAAAAATTATTGTACGTAAATTGTGGTCATATTCCGCCGCTATTGTGCAATAGCAAAGGCATCCAGCCACTTACAACAGGCACTACATTGTTGGGTATTTTTGATGAATTGCCCAATGTAAAAATTGGTGAAATTTATTTAGATGAAGAATCAACTTTAATTTTATATACCGATGGTTTATCGGATTTGGTAAATGAAAAAGGCGATTTTTTTGGCAATGAAGAAGTAGAAAATTTCGCCTCAAAATTTTATTCACTATCACCTAAAGATTTTAATATAAAAATTTTAGAAAAGGTAAATGAATATCGTGGCAATGCCACCTACACCGATGATATTAGCATTTTAACTTGCAGATTAAAATAATGAAAATTTACATTTTAGCATTCTTCCTAATAGTTTCAAAAGTAGCATTTGCACAATCCGATTCTACTGTTTTATTAAAACCCTTTCAAACAGGCATTGCTTCCTATTATTCAAAACAAAGCAACGGAGCCCGAACAGCCAGCGGAAAAATTTTGTATTCAGATAGTTTAGTTTGTGCTCATCGCACATTGCCATTTGGTACAAAAATTAAAGTAATAAATTTAAAAAATGGAAAATCGGTAATCGTTAAAGTGATTGACCGTGGCCCATTTGGAAAAGGCAGAGTAGTAGATTTAAGCTACGCTGCTGCTGATAGTTTAGGCATTTTAAGAAGTGGATTAGGCAAGGTAGAAGTTTATCTTATTAAATAATTGAGTTTTAGTAAACTCATTTTATTTCCACAAAATCTCTACATTTGCGGCGCAAAATTCAATTAATCAAAATTTATTTATACAAAAATGGCAAACAAAATTAAAGTAGCAAACCCAGTAGTAGAGCTGGATGGCGATGAAATGACCAGAATTATTTGGAAGTTTATCAAAGAAAAATTGATTCTTCCGTATTTAGAATTAGACATAAAATATTACGATTTGGGTGTTGAATATCGTGATGAAACCAACGACCAAGTAACCATTGATTCAGCCAATGCCATTTTGAAATATGGTGTAGGCATTAAATGCGCTACCATCACACCTGATGAGCAACGTGTGGAAGAATTCAAATTGAAACAAATGTGGAAATCGCCGAACGGTACTATCCGAAATATTTTGGATGGTACTGTTTTTCGTGAACCAATTGTATGTAGCAATGTGCCACGATTAGTGCCTAACTGGACTGCTCCAATTTGCATCGGTCGTCATGCTTTTGGTGACCAATATCGTGCAACAGATTTTGTTACAAAAGGCAAAGGAAAATTAACCATTAAGTTTGAAGGCGAAGATGGAACAAAACAAGAATTTGAAGTTTACAATTTTAAAAGCGATGGCGTTGCGATGGCCATGTATAATACGGATGAATCTATCCGTGGCTTTGCTCATGCATGTTTCAACCAAGCATTGATGAAAAAATGGCCTTTGTATTTGTCTACAAAAAATACTATTTTGAAGAAATATGATGGCAGATTTAAAGATATTTTTGAAGAAATTTATCAAGCAGATTACAAAGCAAAATTTGAAGCAACAGGTATTGTTTACGAACATCGATTGATTGATGACATGGTGGCTTCTGCATTAAAATGGAATGGTAATTTTGTGTGGGCTTGTAAAAATTATGATGGTGATGTACAAAGCGATACTGTAGCACAAGGCTTTGGTAGCTTAGGTTTGATGACTTCTACATTAGTAACACCTGATGGAAAAGTAATGGAAGCTGAAGCGGCACATGGCACGGTTACTCGTCATTACAGAGAGCATCAAGCTGGCAAACCAACCTCTACCAACCCCATTGCGTCTATTTTTGCATGGACAAGAGGATTGGAATTTAGAGGAAAATTGGATGGCAATCAGGAGTTGATTGATTTTTGTAAAGCTTTAGAAACTGTATGTGTTGAAACCGTTGAAAGCGGCAAAATGACTAAAGATTTAGCGGTTTGCATACATGGTAATAAAGTAAATCATGGTGAACATTATTTATACACCGAAGAATTTTTAGATGCTTTGGATGCAAATTTGAAAGCGAAATTGGGACAGTAATTAACCATCAAATATTTATAACGATGAAAAAAACATTCGCAATTTTGTTCGCACTTATTTTTCTATTTCAATTTCAAAATGTTTTTGCTTTTGAAAAATTGAAAGATTCAACCCGTGTAATCATTTATGATACGGTTGAAACTATGCCTAAGTTTTCAAAAGATGACACTTTGAATCAACTCCTATTTGCATTTATTTCCCAAAACATTAATTATCCAAGAGATGCAAGAGAAAATGATGTACAAGGTGTTGTGAATGTAAGTTTTGTTGTTTTATCTGATGGAAGTATTTCAAGTATAGAATTCAAAAAAGACATTGGTTATGGCTTTGCGCAAGAAGCAGTAAGAATTTTAAAGAAAATGCCAACTTGGATTCCTGGTAAACACAAAGGCAAACCTGTTGCTGTAAGAATAAAATTTCCAATACGGTTTTCACTTGGATAAAATAACTTTCAATTGAACTGACAATACAAAAATCCCTCTGCATTAATTTGTAGAGGGATTTTTGTATTAATGGGAAAATTCGTTTACTTTAACTAAAACAAGATTTAATATAAAATGAAACCTACATTTTTTGCTCAACAAAATCAATTCAGGAAATGGTTAGAAAAAAATCATTCAACTGAAAAAGAATTAGTAGTTGGGTTTTATAAAGTAGGTAGCGGTAAACAAAGTATGAAATGGAGTGAATCCGTAGATCAAGCACTTTGTTTTGGTTGGATTGATGGCGTACGAAAATCAGTTGATGAACAAAGTTATTGCATCAGATTTACACCCCGAAAATCATCAAGTATTTGGAGTGCTGTAAATATCAATAAAGTTGCAGCCCTTACCAAACAAGGGTTAATGCAAAAAGCAGGGATTGATATTTTTAATAAACGAACCGAAAGCAAATCGAAAGTGTATGCATTTGAACAAGAAGAAGTGAAGTTTTCAGCATCGTTTGAAATACAGTTTAATGCCAATAAAAAAGCTTGGAATTATTTTCAATTATTGGCACCTTCTTATCAAAAATTATCTATTCATTGGGTGATGAGTGCCAAGCAAGAATCTACTCAAATAAAACGTTTAACTCAATTAATTACAGAAAGTGAGGCAGGTATTAATCAATGGAAGAATAGTAAATACAGTAAAAAATAAAAGCATCAGCATCAAAAGTATTTTGTTGACGGAAATATGTGTAATAAAAAAAATCCCTCTGCATTAATTTGCAAAGGGATTTTTTTAGAAAATGATTATGTATTTTAAAGCTTAAAACACCCCATCATCATAAGCTATTTCGCCATGTAATGATTCGTCTAATCCTGCATCTTCTTCGGCTTCCGAAACTTTAACTGGCGTTACTTTATCAATCAACCAAAGCATGCCATAAGTAAATACAAAACCCCATATTGCAGCGCCAATAGTAGCTCCTAATTGTTTGATGAAAAAGTTTGTACCACCATGTATCAATCCATCAGCACCAGCAGCGTTCACATATTTTGATGCAAACACCCCCAATAAAATGGTGCCTAATACGCCACCCATACCATGTACGCCCCATACATCCAACGCATCATCCCATTTCATGCGGTTTTTTAAATCAACGGCTAAATAACAAACAATACCCGATGCAGTGCCGATAACACAAGCCCATGGCAACGATACAAATCCTGCGGCAGGAGTGATAGTCGCCAAACCAGCCACAGCACCCGTTAACAAGCCCACAAATTTTGGTTTGCCAGTTCTGTACCATTCAATAATTAACCAAGTGATGGCTGCAAATGAGGCTGCAATATCGGTGTTTAAAAATGCTAAACCTGTTACTGCATTTACATCCAAAGCACTACCAGCATTAAATCCGTACCAACCAAACCACAACAACCCTGTGCCTAATGCAATCAACGGAATGCTATTTGGTTTGGCAGATGTATCTCTTCTTTTGCCCACATAAATTACCGAAGCCAAAGCCGCAAACCCAGCTGTAGCATGCACTACAATACCACCAGCAAAATCTAACACACCATGAGCTGCTAAAAATCCACCGCCCCAAACCATGTGCACGAATGGATAATAAACCAACACTTGCCACAACACCAAGAAAATTAAATAGGCTTTAAACGAAACACGATTCATAAAAGCCCCTGTAATCAAGGCTGGGGTGATGATAGCGAACATCATTTGATAAGCCATGAAAACAAATTCGGGCAATTTTGGATTGCCAGCATAAGCCGAATTGAGGTTTACGCCATTCATAAAAATCTTGTGAAAGTCGCCAATGATGCCGCCTTCGCCGCCACTAAAACAAAGTGAGTAGCCAAAACAAAACCATAAAATGGTAGTGATTCCCATCGAAACAAAACTCTGCATCATGATGCCGAGAATATTTTTTTTGCCTGCCAAGCCGCCATAGAAGAAGGCTAAGCCAGGTGTCATTAACATAACGAGGCTGGTTGCTAATAGCATAAAGCCTGTAATACCGCTGTCGAATTGCATAAAATTGATTTGGTTTTAATTGTTATTGAAATTGATTTATTGAACTATTTTTTTCTTGGGCGGCACACGGGCTTTTCGTTTCAATCTTTTGCCCTGCGCTCAACACCTACGCTGCAAAAGGATTTTCACTACAATCCCTGCCGCAATACAGCCTCTGATTCAGAACCCTACTCTTCAAAAATAGAAAATTATTTATAGAAAGAGTTAGCAAATTTTGTATCGTCAGCTTCGTAGAGATTATATTTTCTGTATTCTCCAAAATTGGTTATTGCTTAAATTTTTATTAGTTGGAATTCTGTATTCATCAAACATAGAAATGTATAAACCAGAGTAACTAATTTTTGAAATAGGAATCAAATAAATCTTATCAGGCTTTGCTGGACTTCCTTTGTAGCCTAATGCTAAAAAAGTTAGAGTTTTTTTATTGACATTTTTATAGCGTTCAAATTGTTTTTGATTACACCACTCTACTTTTCCTTCTAAAGTTGTTGTTCTAAATTTAGCTTCTACAAAAAAATCTTTATTGGTTGATTTACATCTAAATTTAAAATCAGGTAATAAACTACTTTCTACAAAATCATTAGAATTAGTTTGATAGTTGTGTGTTTTATGAACAAGTATGTAATTATCTTTTGTGAAAATTTTTTCACGTAAAAATTCTTCAAATTTCTCACCTTTATCAAATGAATCTGGAACTCCGCTTTTATTTTGATTATTGAATTTAACAGAAGTATGTGTTCTTTTAAAAATTTTAGGTTCTTCCTCGAACATTGCACCTAAAACTCTAAAAGGAATTGTAATTATGCCTTTAATTAAAATTACTAATACTCTTAAAATTTTCATTAGGATGTTTCTTGTAGGAATTTTATTTTACAGGCAATTTTGTATACTTGTTTTGAAGAGGTTATAACTTTCAAATGATTCAAATTCTTTTAGCTTTTCATTTTTTTCATTCAACAAGTAGTAATACATTTTCCTTCCTTTATCTCGAATTTCGCCCTTGCCTACTAAAATCAATCCTTTAAATTGACCACACTTCATCAAAGAATATGTGTTTGCATCAAACAAGTCAATCCACCGACCCGTTTTTAAATCAACTTTAACTAACTCAAAAGATGTTGCATATTTTTCAGTTAAAAAATAGAGAAAATTATTGTCAGGTGATAAAGTTGGTTGGTCAATATTAAGAATAAAATTTGTTGACATTATACCATCTTTAAATGGTTTCTTATCCGTTATAGTTTCCTCAATTAAGTTGTCAATGCTTACTTTCATTAACCTTTTTATTTTTGGTAAATCAATGTTGCCGTAAGTTTCTCGAACAAAAATTACAGTATTATTATTTAACAAAATAGGTGTTTGGTCTGCTCCTGCAAATGTCAATTGCTTTGTTGAATCGTTGTTGTAATAGACAATAACATTTTTGTTTTTGATTTCAACACGAATTGCTTCATGCTTTTTTGATGTTTTGATATTTTGAAATCCAAAACAAAAGATAATCGAACAAAAGGCTAAAAATCGAAGATTAATATTTCTCATTTTTTTAAGTTGTCAGTAAAATTAAAAATAATCTGAAAAGGGAATATATTATTTACAAGAAAACAAGTGTTGGATTTTCCCTATCGCTTTTGGTGCTCTATCAAGTTTCCAAATTCGGCAGAACTGAAAACTGATTACTGCCAACTTCTTACTGATGTTAAAACCACACCCCCATATTCATCATACA
>JBEEMV010000222.1:0-27841 GCA_041192505.1 Bacteroidota bacterium | reverse complement strand
GATGGTTTTTCGGTATCTGTATTTTCATCACCACTACTTTCAGTTTCTTCTTCGTCTGCTTTCTTTGGTGCAGCTTTAGGTCGGGCAGTAGTGCTGCCTAATTTTAAATCCACTTCTTTTTTAGCGCCAGCTTTTGCCGCAGGTTTTTTAGCCACCGCTTTTTTTATGGGCGCTTTGCCTTTTCCATTTTTTCCTTTAGCAGTTGTAACTTCTTCTTCGTCATCATCTTCATCAACCGATGCTTTATGTGGACCTTTTTTCGGACCACTAACCACAGGTTTTGCATCTTCCTCATCTTCTTTTACTGGTGCCGATTTTTTTACTGATTTTGTATTGTCGCCATCTTCATCTTCTGTTGTTTTTTTAGAAGAAGATTTGGGTGCATCCTCATCATCATTACTTACCGCTTTAGTTTTTGATTTTGTTTTAGGTGCATCTTCGTCTTCATCGCCGCCACCATCTTCATCTTCTTCATCAAACACTCTATTTTTTTTAGTAGCCACCGCACCATCAGTATTGGTGCTAGCTGTGGTTGATTCCTCTACATTTCCAGCCTCGGCATCATAATCTCTTTCAACAGGTTTATGGCTTGATTTTTTTGCCACAGGTGTAGGCGTTGCTGCCTCTTCGTCGTCATCTTTAGCAGCTACTTTTTCAGCACCTTTTTTGGGCGATGAAATTTCTGTTTCTTCATCCTCTTCCGATTTTTTTACCGATGAAGCTTTAGTATTATTTTTTGATGAAGCAGTTTTACTTTTTGGTGCATCATCATCTGCATCGGCTTTGCTGCCCGAAGCAGAAGTTGTCATACCATCCGAATGTGGTGATGGCATCATTACCTGAAAGCCACCAGGCATAGGCGCTTTAACAATTTGTTGTGGTGGATTACAAGCTGCAAAAAGCATAGTTATAATAATGCTGAATGCAAATATTTTTAAATCAATTAGTTTTTTCATTACAAATAAGAATGATGATAAATTATTCAAGGGGCTAATTTATTACATTTTCAGCATACTGCCGCTTTATCGGGCTAGCATTTTTGTTAATTCAATTTCGAAATTGTATGATACATTGAACACTTAAGGGTAAGTTATTGGTTACTTGTTGTTGGTTATTAGCATCCTTCGACAAGCTCAGGTCTTTGACACCGTATTTATCGGAGATGACGACCGTCATGGTGATAGTTCGACAGGCTCACTATGACAAGTCGAACCATATTCGATTTCCTAACGCTTAATTTGGGTTTAATAACTAATTCTTTTTTACTTTTAGAAAATGAAGTTTCAATGGTTTAAATTATTGCTTGTGGCAGGTTTGATTATTTTTTCGGGTTGTAATATTTCATCCAAAAAAATGTTGCCAAAATTTTCTGCTCAAACTATTGATGGAAAAAATATTAATTCGGATAGTTTAAAAGGCAAAATTATTGTGATTGATATTTGGGCTTCGTGGTGTGGCAATTGCCTGCATGAACTAAATTCTTTAAATGCTGTTGTAGATAAATATAAGGCCGATAGCAGTGTAATTTTTATCGCCATTACTGATGAACCCGACGAAAAAGTTACATTATTTTTACAACGTTATGCTTTCAATTTTCAACATATTACAAATGCAAAAACTTTGAAAAACTTGCTTCACACAAGCCTTGTACAAGAGATTCCGAAAACTATGGTAATAAATAAAAATGGTGAAATTGTTTTAGATTTGATTGGCGAAACGCCCAATTTATCAACTATTTTATCATCAGCTATTGATACCGAATTAAAGAAACCACAGCAACATTTTGAAAACTAAAATAAATAAATCCTCATCGTTTAGCTGGGTTATTACTACATCAATTGCAGCCACAAATTTGCAACATTGGAAAAGTATTGAGGCTGGATTAAATATTTATTTAACGCCCGAATATTTACAAGCCATTGAAGTTTCTTTACAAAACGAATTAGATTTTAGATACTGTATTATTTATAAAAACAATATTCCTGTTGCCATAGCAGTAATTATATTGGTGCCGTTTTATATCAAGCCACAAGTTGAATCAACCTTACATAAGCATCTTATCAAATTAGTAAAAAGTAGGCTTAAAGTATTATCGGGCACAGCAATAGCCACCTGCGGTTCGCCGTTTGCTTGTGGGCAAAATGGGTTTATGTTTTCAGATGCAATTACTGCTTCAGAAGCTTTTAATTTATTGGCAAATACGTTTACTGAAATTAGCACTGTTTCTCCATTCAAACAAAAACCAGATTTAATTTTAGTAAAAGAATGTTGGCCCGATAGTGTTAAAAATAGTGATGAATTAGCTGAATTTAGTTTTAGAGATTTTATGATTGATGATAATATGGTAATGCCTATTAGCCATGAATGGAAGCAGTTTGACGATTATTTAAACAGCATGATTACTAAGTTTAGAACCAAAGCAAAAAGCGCTTTTAAAAAATCGGCAGCATTAATAGTAAAAGATTTATCGCTGGCTGATATTACAAAACATGCCGAAAAAATAATTGAACTCTATACACAAGTGGTTGATAAATCTGCGTTTAGTTTTGGTGTTTTAAATCATCAATCATTTGCGCTTTTAAAAAAGAATTTGGGCAATGCTTTTATTGTGAAAGGCTATTTTTTAGAAGATGAATTAGTAGGATTTAGCACCGCATTTTTATTCAATAAAATTATGGATGCCAATTATGTGGGTATTGATTATTCAAAAAATCAAGCCTTATCCATTTACCCACGAATGTTGTATGATTTTGTGGCAGAAGCCATCAAGGCTGGTTGTACCGAACTACGATTGGGCAGAACAGCCGAAGAAATAAAAAGTACTGTTGGCGCTATGCCGATAAATATGACATTATATTTGAAGCACGATAACCTATTAAAAAATGCATTATTGAAGACAATTTTGTGTAAGATAAAACCAACCGAATATGCTCATCGGCATCCATTTAAAAAATCATTCGAAATAAAATAAACATGGATTCATTAACTCATATTGTATTTGGTGCTACCGTAGGCGAAGCATTAATGGGTAAAAAAATTGGCAACAAAGCTATGGCATTAGGCGCTTTGGCTGCCACCATTCCCGATTTTGATGTAGTTACAGCCCTTTTTGTTGACCCACTACAAGCCAACGAACTGCATAGAGGCATTACACATAGCCTTTTATTTATTTCTCTTTTAGCGCCATTGCTGGGTTGGCTATTTTCAAAACTATTTAAAAAAGATGAAGTAAGTTGGAAACAATGGAGCTTGTTTATGTTCATTGGATTAATTACACATCCATTAATTGATTTGCAAACCGCTTATGGTACACAGTTGTTGTGGCCATTGCCTTATAAATTTACGCTTAATAATATTTTTGTAGCCGACCCATTTTATACATTGCCCATGCTCATTTTGTTTATTGTGGCTTTGTGTTATCGCCGCAGTAATGCAAAAAGAATTTTATTTACAAAAACAGCATTGATAGTAGCCACCACTTACATGGCGCTAACTTTTTGCTTTAAATATATTGCCCATAATCATTTTAAAAATGAATTAGAAAAACAGCATATTTCTTATACAAGATTAGAAGCAAAACCCACTGCGCTTAACGCCATTTTGTGGTGTGCTTATGTTGAAACTGATAGCAGTTATTTAATGGGTTATTATTCGTTGTTAGATAAAAATATGAATTGCCATTTTGATGTTTTTCCAAAAAAATATAATTTGTTAGGCAAGATGAATGATGAGGAAAAAGTAAAACGATTAAATTATTTAACTCGTAATTGGTATAATATAGAAGCAAAAAACGATACCATAGTTTATTACGATTTAAGATTCGGGCAGAAAGAAATGAACGACGACCCAACAGGTTTTGTAGCCAATTATCATTTATATTACAAAGACAAGCAATTAATTGTAGGCCCAGGCAGCAAAGATTTTAAAAATTTTAAATCGGCATTTAAAAAATTGGTGGATAGAATATTGGGGGTTTAGCTAAAATTTTTGATTTATAAAAAAAGCCCTTCTGCATTTGCAAAAGGGCTTTTTGTTTTTTTTGATTCAATGTTCTTATCCCCATTGGCAAATTACACCACCCATTAAGGCAATTGTAATTGTCCAATAGCCTACATTAATGGCAATGTATTTAAAGCCTTTGCGTTCAAACATGGCATTGGTTGCTAATATTGGTAAGGCAACAAAAAAACCACTTAATGTGCCATGAAATGCGCCATGTTTAAACGTACGAAAATTATGACCATACTTAGCCATAAAATCGGTATACATAGCAAACACATCACCTGTTTTTTCTTTAAAGCCTGGTTCGTTTAAAAGAATAGAAGCCATGTGTGATTGATGAATTACCATCATGTTAATAGCTGTGGCTAACATAAAACTGAATAAATAACTAAGCCCAAAAACTAATGGCATATTAGCTCCTTTCATTTTTTCTTCTGTTAATCCAGCTTCGTTCATCCACATAGTACCCAACACTTTGGGGTTATAATAAATAAAACCCATTACCATAGGAATCAATGCCGCTAAGGCAAGTACAAGAAAATTTAATTGCATAAATTATTTTTTTAGATTGTTAGTGTTGTAAATGTAGTTGTTTATTTTAAAAAATCAAACAACATCTTTATGCCAAAGCCAATTAAAACTACGCCAATTAGTTTGTACATTTTGTTGAGTTTAGCAATATCTAACCAACGGTTAATCCAATTGGCTACAAATACTTTTGCCACATCAGTTGCAAAAATGCCAAGCAAAACCCCTGTTACATAAATGGTTGAATGCTGATTGGTTTTTGATTCGGCATATTTAATTATACCCAACCAAACCAGCCACACAAAAGGATTTATAAAGTTGATTAAAAATCCTTTACTAAAATAATGAATAATAAATCTTCCTTTTTTTTCATCCGAAATAGGAAGTTGTATATTTTTTTTAAACAAATATTTTAAGCCCAAACCAATAAGTACAACGCCACTACTAATGCCTAAATATTTTAAATTTTGTGGCGATGATAAAAGTGGCGCTAAACCAATTGAAACCAAGCTTACGCAAATTAAATCGCTAATGATTATTCCTAAAGCCACCGCCAAACCTGCCTTCCAACCACCACTTAGCGATGAGGTAAGCAATAAAAAAAAAACTGGTCCTATAAATATGACCATGCCCATTCCAATCAGTAAGCCGTTAAAAAAATGCATGTAAAAAATTATTGTAGAAACTTTTAGAGACTGTTTAAAAATACAAATATGAAACCACATAGGCACAATAGATAGTTGTATTTCTATATTCTAAAACAAAGTTTTTCTATGTTAAACTTTTGTATAGGAACAAGATGTTTTTTGTTGCAACTAAAGTCAATAGATATTCATAGTTGCTTTGCCAGTCACAGAGAGTAAATTCTAAAAAAATCAATCTTAAATTTTTATGTTCCGAATGTTCGGAACTATGTGGTTAATTTTTTATTCAACGCCATATTTCTTTTTATACTTTTCGTTTAATTGTTTTTGAATATTATCTAACGAAATTTCTCTGCCTTGTATTAAAGCCTTTTCAATTTTGCTGCTTTTCATATCTAATAAATCGCCATTGCAAATTAGTAAGGTTGCATCTTTGCCTTCTTCTAAGCTGCCACAAGTTTTATCAATACCTAATATTTTTGCAGTGCTTAATGTTACAGCACTTAAGGCTTGTTCTTTCGTTAATCCATAAGCCGCAGCCGTACCAGCTTGAAAGGCTAAATTGCGTTGGTTGCCGCTCCAATCTTTATGACTTAAACAAAATAAAATACCAGCTTTTTGCAATTGAGTTGGCGTTTTATAAGGTTGCTGTACATCATCATCATTTCTTGTTGGCAATGCATGTGTTGATGATAAAATAACAGGAATATTGCTTTGCTTAATTTGGTCTAAAACCATATAACATTCTTCGGCTTCTACTAATACTGCATTCAATTTATATTCATTTATAAATGCAATAGCGCTTAAAATTTCTTTAGCTGTATGCACATGAAAATAGGCTTTTCTGCTACCATTCAACACAGGTTTCATGGCTTCTAATTTCAAATTAGTTTCATCTCTATTGCCTTGTGCGTAAGACTTTGCATCGTTAAATAATTTTCGTAATTCATTTAATTGTTCTTTCCATCCTGCATTTGGGTCATCGTTTTTTTCAGCGCCTTTATACACCGTCATCGATGGAAAACGAATATGCATTCCTTCATCAATTTTATAAACTGCATCTTCCCAATTCCAAGCATCTAATTGCACAATGCTGCTTTGTCCGCTAACCATGCCACCTTGTGGCACCGCTTGCGCCATTAAAATGCCATTGCTTTTTAATGTAGGAATAATTTTAGAATCGGTATTGTAGGCTATAATACTTCGTACCGAAGGATTTAATGTGCCTACTTCTACCACATCATTGGTTGAACGAACCAATTCAATTTCAGATAATCCTACATTTGTATTGGGTGCAATTAAGCCTGGGTAAATATGTTTGCCCGATGCCGAAATCATTTTATCGGCTTTCATCAATCGCACATTGGTCATATCGCCCATACTTACAATTTTATTGTTTTCGATGCGAATAAAACCATTTTCAATTACATTGCCATTACCCACATGAATAGTGCCACCAGTAATTAAAATGCTGCCCTTGTTAGCAGGCGCAGGCGTTGGGTTTTGAGCCATTAAGTGAAAACAAAAAATAAAACTTAAACCAATTAAAAATAATTTTTTCATGCAGAAATAATGAATTAAAAATAAAGGTAGTCATTTTTGTAAATTCAACACATTCAAAAACAGAAGCAATTATCTATACAACTTATGTTTACCATGTGGTAAAAAACTTAAATATGAATTCATCATTTTCATTACAAATAAACTTGGTTGATTTATTCAACAAAACCATTTCATCAAAAACAATTAAAATTGAAGAAGGAAAAATAAAATCAATTGAACCAATAGCCGACAACCCTGCTTTGCCTTATGCGTTGCCTGGCTTTATTGATGCTCATGTACACATTGAAAGTTCGATGTTGTTGCCCAGCGAATTTGCAAAATTAGCTGTAGTGCATGGCACTGTGGCAACCGTAAGCGACCCACATGAAATTGCAAATGTATGCGGCGTTGAAGGTGTAAAATATATGATTGAAAACGGAAAAAAAGCGCCCTTTTATTTTTGTTTTGGTGCGCCAAGTTGTGTGCCTGCCACTGTTTTCGAAACTGCTGGTGCTGCTATTTATGCTAATGAAATTGATACACTTTTACAATCTAACGATATTTATTATTTAACCGAAATGATGAATTTTCCAGGTGTATTATTTGATGATGAGGAAGTGATGAAAAAAATTGCATCGGCAAAAAAATATAACAAACCTGTTGATGGTCATGCGCCAGGTTTACGAGGCAATGATGCAAAAAAATATTTTGATGCAGGCATTACCACCGACCACGAATGTTTTACTTATGAGGAAGGAAAAGAGAAAGCCGAATTGGGAGTAAAAATTTTGATCCGTGAAGGAAGTGCTGCTAAAAATTTTGAAGCATTAATTCCATTACTAAAAGAGTTTCCAAATCAAATTATGTTTTGTAGCGATGATAAACATCCTGATGGATTAGTTGCAGGGCATATAAATTTATTGGTAAAACGAGCCATAGCTAAAGGTTTTGATTTGTTTGATGTACTTCGGTCGGCTTGTATTTTACCAGCTTTGCATTATAACATTTCTGTAGGATTATTAAGAACTGGCGATTCGGCAGATTTTATTTTGGTAAATGATTTGAAAAATGTTGATGTACAAAAAACATTTATCAAAGGAAATATTGTTGCTGAAAATGGTATTTCAAAAATTGAAAGTGTACAAGAAAAAAGCATTAATAAATTTTTTAGTTATCAAATTTCGAAAGAAGAAATAAAGATTCTTCGCTTTGCTCAGAATGACGGTCATGCTGAACAAGAGCTGCGAAATCGGAGCAGCGATGAACAAGCATCTAAAATAAAAGTAATTGAAGCTTTTAACGGACAATTAATAACCCACCAAACCATCTGCAAATCTACATTACAAGGCGATGAAATAATTAGCGATATAAAAAATGATGTGTTGAAATTGGTTTGCGTAAACAGATATTCAAAAGCAAAACCTGCTGTAGCTTTTATTAAAAATTTTGGATTAAAGCAAGGTGCCATAGCCAGCTCGGTAGCACACGATAGTCATAATATTATTGCTGTTGGGGCTGATGATGATGCGATTGTAAAAGCTATTAATTTAATTATGAAAAATAATGGCGGTGTATGTGCTGTAAATAATGAAGAACAAAAAATATTACCATTGCCCATTGCAGGATTAATGAGTGCTGAAAATGGATATGATGTTGCGAAAAAATATAGCGAAATTGATGCCTTTGCAAAATCGCTGGGTAGCACACTGGATGCACCTTTTATGACTTTATCATTCATGGCATTACTGGTAATTCCGAAATTAAAATTAAGCGATATGGGATTGTTTGATGGAGAGAAGTTTGAGTTTACGAATGTAGAAATTGTTTAATTTTTTTTATTTACCACATAGAAAACATGAGTTGCATAGAACTCAAAAGGTAGAAAAACAAGTAGCAATTTCATCTATGTACTTTGCAAAGCAACTATGAATAGTTTTAGCTTTCGAGTAAAGAAGAATAAAAAACAAAAAGTTGATATAGTAGAAAAACTTCGTTTTTGAAAATACTAAATCCATTCCATTAGTCAATTATCTATGTGTCTATGTGTTTCATGATTGTTGTTGTTAAACAGTCTCTTAACTTTGTAACATTCATTACCAAAAAATTCTCTTTATCTGTATTACCTTTGGCGTATGAATTATTTTACTTCTACTTTTCTTTGTCGTTGCCCACATTGCCGCCAAGAAAATTTATTTCATCATTCTAATCCCTATATTTTAAGTAAAAAGATTTTAGATATGAAGGATAATTGTAGCACTTGCGGACAAAGAACCGAATTGGAAACTGGCTTTTGGTGGGGTACTGGTTATATCAGTTATGGCTTAGCGGTGATTATTTCTTTTATCAACGTGTTATGGTTTTCACCCATTTTTGGATGGGCAACTATTTATAGTGTATGGGGATTTTTATTTGCCAATGCATTAGTGTTATTACTATCTATGCCTTGGTTGGTAAGGTTTTCAAGGGTTTTTTATTTAAGTTTTTTTGTACGATACGATGATTCGTTTTCAAAAAAAATCTAAATAGCAGCATCCATTGCTTGCATCAAAATATCAATAGATTGATTTACTTCTTGTTCGGTTATAATTAATGGCGGCGCAATTCGGATACAATTATCAGCAAATAAAAACCAGTCGGTAATTACACCTTTTGCCATACAATTATCCATTACTTTTTTCATGATTTCAAAATTTTCAAATTCAATAGCAGCCAATAATCCTAAGCTTCTAAAATCTTTTATTAATGTATGCTGTAATCTTGTTCTATACAAATGTTCACGTTGACAAACATTCATTAATTCTTCATTTTGTAATAAAAATTTTAACCCAGCAAATGCTGCCGCACAACATACAGGATTGCCGCCAAATGTGGTTATATGACCTAATACAGGATTATAACTTAACGTATCCATTATCTTTTTATCAGCAATAAAAGCACCTAAAGGCAAGCCTGCACCAAATGCTTTTCCTATCAATAAAATATCGGGTATTGTTTCAAAATGCTCAAATGCAAATAATTTTCCTGTTCTGCCAAAGCCTGTTTGTATTTCATCAATCACTAATAATGCTCCAGTTTCATCACATTTTTTTCTGATTGCTTTTGCAAATTCTTTCGTCATTATTTGCACACCACATTCGGCTTTTACTAACTCAATAAATACGGCTGCCGTTTTTGTGGTTATTAAATCTATATCGGCTAAACAATTAAAATGCATAAATTTTACATCGGGCAATAATGGTTTAAAAGCCTGTGTAAAATATTCATTATCCATTAAACTTAATGCACCCTGTGTTGAGCCATGGTAACTATTTTTAAAAGAAATAAATTCGCTTCTACCAGTAAATCGTTTGGCTAATTTCATAGCACCTTCGGTAGCTTCGGCACCCGAATTAGTAAAGTAAACGCTATTTAATTTTTCGGGTAAAATATCGGCAAGTAAAGCTGCCAAAGCCACTTGTGGTTCTTGTATATGTTCGCCATACACCATAGTGTGCATGTATTGTTGGGCTTGATATTGTATTGCTTTTACTACTTCGGGATGGCAATGCCCCAATGAACTAACACCAATGCCCGATATTAAATCGATATAAACTTTGCCTGATGTATCTGTAATATAAATTCCTGTGGCGCTTTGTATGTGAAGCTGCAAAGGCATTTCACTGGTTTGAGCTACATGTTGTAAAAATAATTGACGGATTTGCATCGTTAAAATTCGTTACACTTACGTCCGTGTTTCGAGCCAAAATCAATACCTCTATAGCTTCTACCACAATTAGTACCCAATAAGTAGCTTACTGAAATGGAAGTAATAACGTAAGCATCTTTTTTAGTTGCATCGCCTCGTAATGTGTTGCTCACACCAGTTACATCATAACTATGTTTTACAGTAGTTGGATTAGATAAATAAGCAGATGCATCGCCATTTGTTTGTTTTAAAATGGTTGGGTTAAAATAATAGCCGCTTACGTCATCTAAATAATCGGTAAAAGTTTTATGATACAATACTTCTAATTGTACAATAAAAATATCACGACATAAAATTTTTAAACCACCACCAATAGGTATAGCAATTTGTGTTAATGAATAAGTTGAAACACTACTACCTTCAATGCCTTGACCTTCGGTATTTAAAGAATGTAAATTTTGTGTAGCGCCATAATAATTAGCAATTGGATTAAAATGAAAAGCGGTAATACCACCTACTAAATAAGGCGAAAAAAACTTGTATTTACAAGGCGTAATACCAGGTATATTTAATTCTAACATAGCACTTGCACTTTGTATTCCTGATTCAAAATTCAAATTTCTAATAGCTTGAACAGAGCCTTCAGCAAAGTTTCTATCATCACCTGATATTTTTGCAAAAGTTAGCCCTGCCCTAAAACCAACAATGCCTCGAGCAAAAGTATGCCTATAAAAAAGCCCTCCAGCAAAATGCGCTTCTTTTAAATTTTTCAATTTGCCGAGGCTCATTTCGCCAATATAATGCGATTCGCCAGCCAACAAACCCACTTCAGAAAATTGAGCGTTTGCTGAAAAACAAATTGAAATAATACAAAGAAGAAGAAGAATTTTTTTCATAATTTTTTTAACGTCGAACTAAATGTGTTTTGTCTGCCCTGAATACATAACTTACCGTAAAGCAACTTGAAAAATACCAATCTTTGGTGTTTTTATCGCCTCGTTTTGTATCAAAATTATAATCAACTGGCACACCATAATATTCATCGGCTCGTATTGATAAATCGGCTGCCAAATCGCCATTATATTTTTTAATAAATTTTAATGGCAAATATTTATCGGCACTTACATCATCCAAATTATCCGTAAATGTTTTTCTTAAACATATTTCGCCACCAATAGTTATATAATTATCTCTACCCGTTTTTATTCTGAATTTCCAACCACCGCCAAACGGAACGCTAATACCAATTCGATTATATTTTTTTGGATAACCGGGAATGCCTTCGCCTTCGGTGCCTAGGGGCTGCAATGCAATCCATTTCCCATTGTACAATGCTTTTGGATTAAAATGAAAAACAGCTACACCAGCGGTTGCATAAATGGTAAAATTCTTTTTTGTTTTATACGCATGAAATGGTAAAATGTTTGCTTCACCCATTACACTTAATTCTTGTATTGCAGATTTAAAACTCAAATTACGAATATATCGGCCTGATAATCCCGATTTTTTATCATCGCCCGAAACCACTCCATAATCTAAATTTGCTTTTACACTTAAGTGTAAATTGTAATTCCATCGGGCTGTAATGCCATTCCATGGCTTAGATTGATTGACATAATAAAATGATGGAACTAAATCGCCAACATAATTAGCCAAGCCAATATGGTATCCAAAATCGAAATAAGGATCTTCTTTTACTTTATAGCTCCATCTATTTATGGCGGTAACATTTTGCCAAACCATTGATAACAGGGCAATACAAATGAATAACGAGATGTAATATTTTTTAATCAAAGTAAAAATTGAGGATTGAACTAATAAAGCAAATATCTTTATTTTTTTGGAAATAATGCTAAATAATAACTGTTAAAAAATCATTATAAATTTTGCTCCAACCTTTGTATTCATATATTTCGCTGAATGATTGATTGTGCCACACAAAACATAATTCGCCATTTACATTTTTTATAGTATTCGAAATTATTTCGGCATCTGCCAAAAATGCTTTTGCATCATTATTTTTAAAATATTGATACGTGGCTTCCATCAAACAAAATGGATGAATTATTAAGGCAGTTTGTTTTTCGTTTTCTATATCATACCAACAATACGAATTACAAATACCAGCCCTAAAGCCCGTTTCATCGGCATAGCCCATTGTATAATCTGCGCTAATTCCGTTTTTCAATAATGATTGATAACTGTTTGGAAATATTAATTCGATAAAATGTTGACGGCTTTTTGTAATTTTTTGTTCGGGTAAAATAGATTGCAAAAACGCTATTTCTTTTGGTAACAAATCTGTTTCAGTAATTGATTTTATGGATGGATGAATGCCAACCCAACTTCGTTTTGCTATTTTTTGAATTGCAGTTTTAAAAAGTGGATGATTCAAATTTATGTTTTTATCAACGCCATTATAACTGCCACAATGCACAAAATAAATAGTTTGCAAACCAGCCGATTGATGAATGGTTTCAATTTTTTCAAACACATCAAATGGGTCAGCTTTTTTATTTGCCAATACTTTTAATCGTACAATTAATTCTGCAAAATTAAATTTTAATACGTCCTTAATTAATCCGCCAATGGTTGTAAAAATATTTCGGGCTTTAAATGCAAAAGCCCTATCAACATCAATTGTAGGGGTTATTTTAAATTTATTTTCGATAAATTGTAAATTAAGAAAATGTAGCTGCAATACTTTTTTTAACTCCATCGTCCATTCATTTACAACAGGATGTTGCAATAATTTTGAACGATGCAAAATGCTTTGTGCATAATTAAAATTGGGTTGATTATACTCTTCGTATCGGCTTAGTAAAAAAAACGAAGCGGCAAAAATATCAATGCCAAAATGTGCTTTATCATTTATCGCAAATGCTTCATCAATAGTTTTGTTTTGATAAAATTTATTGTCAATATTTTTTTCAAACAATAATGGTATGGCTTCAAAATGAAGTTCGGTAGCTATAGATTTTACACCGTACGAAAACTTAGCGCCGCTATAATTATTAAAAGCTGAAATATTTGTAGTGGTTTCAAAACTTATACCCAATAAGCCTTTCAGCAATACTTCAAAAGTATAATTTGCTCGTGGCGAAAGTTCGGTTATGTATATTAATACTGAATTCATAGTTTAAAAACTAACCAAATATCCGAAATGAATTTTACCATTTCTAATTACAATTGGGTTATTTAATCGGCTGCCTAATGCATAGCTTAATTGAAAAATTCCTGCTTTGGTTTCAAATGCCAGGCCTGCGCCAAAGCCATAAGGTTTATCAAATTGCCGAAGCGAAACTGTTTTAACTTCGGTATAAGCGGCATCATAAAATGCATAAGCATACGAATTTTTATCTAACAAATATCTGTATTCGAATGTGGCAATAGTGTATAATGAGGTAAGAATAGATTGCTCATCAAAGCCACGAAGAATGCGGTTTCCACCAATTCGTTGCAATTCGTTTTTAAATATTTTTTTATCGGGCGTACCAGCTCCAACCAACTGAATTTTTAAAACATGGGCTTTGTATAAATGAAAATATCGAGCTGCTGTAAATTCAAATGTGGAATGAAAAATTGGATTTTTTATAGAATCATATAACGATGAAAAATTAAAATTTGCATCCGCTGCATCATGCAAATTTGCGATTTGATTGTTGGCTAAAAATTGCTTGTAACCTGCTGCCACATTCAGTTTTATCGAATAGCCTTTGGATGGATTAAATCTATAATTTAATTGTTCTTGGTATAATTCAATGCCCACCATGTTCGATTTATAATCTAAAATGGTAGGCAATTGATGTGTTAATTTTATGGTTGTAGTATCAACATAAGTAAGCGTAGATTGATGTGTGTTGTAAAACAACTTAAAATAATTTCGACCCGATAAAATTTTCTGAATGCCCAACGAAAAATCGGTATCTAAATAAGTTGAATCGTGTTTGTAAATTTCGAATCTGCTATCAGTTCCAAATGGCAAACCGAACAAAAATGGATGATTATATTTTACCATTAAATTTTGTGTTTGCTGCGGATAAAGTCTGAACGACATATCTAAAGCATTAGCTGTGCGTTGAATGTTTTCGAGATGCAAATCGCCTTCGCCGCTTAATAAAAATTTTGAAGTAGTGGCTGGATTAGTTGGCGAAGCATTGGTATTAGTGGGTTGTAGCCCAACCAAAAAATTAAACCTGCTCGATTTTTGATTTTGTAAATTCAAATTTATGGTGGCATGTTCGCCAATAAATGTGATGGAATAAGGCTGGGCTTCTCTTAAAAATGATAAGCCACGAAGCAACACATTTATTTTTTTAATGGCAGATTCATTATAAACCATATTGGGTTTTATATCTAAATATTTGTATAAATATTTTTGATTTACAATGTTTCTATTCGAACAATGAATACTATCAATTACTACTTTTAAATTTTTTTGAACGCTAACAATTGCCTGTATCGAATCATTTTTTATGGTAATGCTATCCAGTTTTAAAGCAGCAAACGGATAGCCATTGTTTTCGGCATAAATAAGTAATTGTTCGGCTGCCGAAAACCACTTTTTAAATTGCACATCTTTGCCTTTAAAATCGGTAATTAAAACGCCTGTTTGCTTTGCCCAATCAGCATCTTTGCCACCCCATGTTAAATTTAACCAATGAAATTGTGCGCCTAAATAAATTACAATTTTTAATCCATTAACAGTTCGTATAAACGAATCTTTATTGGCTGATAAATAACCTATCGAACGAACTTTTAAAACCCAATCATCTACTTGTTTTTTCAATAATTGTTCGTTGAAATTATAGGCTGGGAAAGGAAATTGTTTTACCACTTTTGCCGAATCTTTTCCTACTATTTGTATCTCAAAATTATTTAGCGATTGAGCTTTTGTTTTAGTAAAAACGAAAACAAAAATCAGCGCAAAAAATATGTGTGCAATTTTTTTCAAAAGATGATATAGTGATGTAACATCATTATTCTACAATTATTTTTTAGGCGCAAGAATAAATTTTTTGGCAATGAATATTTTTTTGGGATGATAAATTTTTTCAGCCATTTCAATTATGTTTTTTGATGATTGAAAACCTGTAAGCCTGTTTATTTCTTTGCCATCATACGCTAAAAATAAAGTGGTAGGAAATTTTTCAACCTTGTATTTCGTCAGCCAATCTATATCGTCAAATCCCGAAGCATCTAATCGTTTACAAATTAAATTTTTGCTTGAATATTTAATTAATACAGAATCGGTAAATGTATATTTTTCCATTTGCTTACATGGCAAACACCATTCGGCAGCGCATTGTATCAATATTATTTTCTTTTTCAATTTTGCCGAATCAATAACGGCTTCCATTTTTTCATTTCTAAAATCCATAGTTGCTTTCATTTTTTCTTGCTTGGCTATTAATGTATAACAGCAAAAAAATAGCATCAATAAAAAAATAAATTTTAAAAACTTCATGGTATAAAAAATCTGAAACAAATAAAAAATTACGACTACAAAATAAAAACTCTACATTTACTTTATCTAAAAAATAATGCCACCTATTCGCTGGAACATATTAAATGCTGATGAACAAAAGGTTAACAACCTTCAACAAGAGTTGAAGATACATCCTTTGTTGTGCAAACTATTGGTTCAACGTGGCATTGAAACATACGATGAAGCTCATCAATTTTTTCGCCCCAATTTAAATCAGCTTCATGATCCATTTTTGATGAATGATATGGACAAAGCTATTAATCGAATTCAACAAGCCATAGCAAATAATGAAAACATTGTAATTTATGGCGATTATGATGTGGATGGAACTACCGCTGTAGCATTAGTGTATGGTTTTTTTATCAATATTTATCCTAACATAAAATATTATATTCCCGATAGATATAGCGAAGGCTACGGCATTTCATTAATAGGAATTGATTGGGCAGAAACCGAAAACACAAAGCTGATTATTGCTTTAGATTGTGGTATTACAGCCATCGAACAAATAGATTATGCCAAAGCAAAAGGCATAGATTTTATTATCTGCGACCATCATAATCCTGGTGATTTATTGCCCGATGCTGTGGCTGTGTTAGATGCCAAACGGGTTGATAATACTTATCCTTTTAACGAGCTAAGTGGCTGTGGTGTTGGGTTTAAACTAATTCAGGCATTTGCTCAAACCTACGATATTGATTTTAGCGAAGTTGAAAAACAATTAGATTTAGTGGCGGTAAGTATTGCCAGCGATATTGTACCTGTAACTGGCGAAAACCGTGTGTTAAGTTATTTTGGATTAAAATTATTAAATAAAAATCCACGGCCAGGTATTAAAACATTAATAGAAATTTCGAATTTAAAAAGTGAACTAACCATTAATAGTTTAGTGTTTACCATTGGGCCCAGAATAAATGCAGCAGGCAGAATTGAACATGGTTCGAACGCTGTAAAATTATTAGTAGCCGAAAAAATTAGTGATGCATTTGAGCAAGCTCATGCGCTTAATGTGGTTAATACCGAACGCAAAGGATTTGATAAAAGCATAACCGAACAAGCCTTGGCCATGTTGCACAATGATGAACATGCAGCAACAAAAAAATCGACAGTGTTAGCCAGCGAAGGTTGGCACAAAGGTGTGATTGGCATTGTAGCTTCACGATTGATGGATACTTATTATCGGCCTACTATTGTGATGGCTAAAAACAATGGCACTATGGTGGGTTCGGCACGAAGTGTAAAAGATTTTGATGTGTATGAAGCGCTAAAAAAATGTGCTGATTTGTTAGAAAAATTTGGTGGTCATAAATATGCAGCAGGCTTACAAATGAAAAGCAGCAACTACGAAATATTTTGCGAACGATTTGAAAAAGCTGTTGCCGAAACGATTACTGATGAACAATTAATTCCATCTATAACAGTAGATGCCGAAATGGATTTGAAAGAAATTTCCTATTCGTTTTACAATATATTAAAACAGTTTGAGCCATTTGGCCCAGGCAATATGACTCCGCTTTTTGTATCTAAAAATTTAACTGATTATGGTTCAAGATTATTGAATGATAAGCATGTAAAATTTTCGGTAAAAAATGCTGAAAACCACAAGGCTACTGGCATTGGGTTTGATATGAAACACCATTATGAAACCACAAAATCAGAAAAAATTGATGTAGTTTATTCGTTAGAAGAAAACGAATGGCAAGGCAATAAAACTATTGAGTGGCGCATTAGAGATGTAAAAAAATCTACAGAATAAAAAATCAAATTAGTTCCCCCAATTTTCTCTATCCAAACTACGGTACTGGATAGCCTCGGCTAAATGCTCTACTTTAATATCGGGGCTGGCAGCTAAATCGGCAATGGTTCGGCTTACTTTTAATATTCTATCATAAGCTCGGGCCGATAAGCCCAATCTTTCCATAGCGGTTTTTAAAAGTGTTTGCCCAGCTGTACTTATTACACAAAGCTCTTTTAACATTTTGCTACTTATTTGTGCGTTGCAATGCACTTCGCTATTCTCTTTATAGCGTTCTTGTTGAATCATTCGAGCTTTAATCACTCGTTCACGAATGCTTTCGCTTTTTTCTGAAACCCGTTCGGATGTAAGTTCGCTAAACGATACAGGTGTTACTTCTACATGCAAATCTATTCTATCTAATAATGGCCCTGATATGCGATTCAAGTATTTTTGAACTGTACCCGGTATACATACACATTCTTTTTCAGGATGATTAAAAAACCCACATGGGCAAGGATTCATGGCTGATATTAGCATAAACGAAGCAGGATAATCTACCGAAAATTTTGCTCGTGAAATAGTAATTCTTCGTTCTTCCATTGGCTGCCTTAACACTTCTAATACGGTTCGTTTAAATTCGGGCAATTCATCTAAAAACAAAACACCATTGTGTGCTAATGATATTTCGCCAGGTTGGGGGTTGCTGCCACCGCCCACCAAAGCCACATCGCTAATGGTATGGTGCGGCGAACGAAACGGACGAACAGATATTAAAGATGCATTGGCTTGCATTTTTCCTGCTACACTATGAATCTTTGTTGTTTCCAACGCTTCGTGTAAATCTAATGGTGGCAGAATAGTTGGCAATCGCTTGGCAAGCATTGTTTTGCCTGCGCCTGGTGGCCCAATTAATATAGCATTATGCCCACCTGCTGCGGCAATCTCTAAAGCTCGTTTAATATTTTCTTGTCCCTTTACATCGGCAAAGTCAAAATCTAAATTAATTTGTTGTTCTAAAAATTCTTTACGGGTATCTATCTCAACTTTTTCTAAAACAATATCGCCATTTAAAAAATCAATTACTTCTTTAATATTATCTACTCCATAAACATCTAAATTATTTACAATAGCGGCTTCACGGGCATTTTGCTTGGGTACAATTAAGCCTTTAAATTTTTCTTGCCTTGCTTGAATAGCTATAGGCAATGCGCCTTTGATGGGTTGCAAAGCACCATCTAATGAAAGTTCGCCCATTAAAATATATTCCTTAATGGCATCAGGTTTTACTTGTTCGCTAGCAGCCAATAAGCCCATGGCAATAGTTAAATCATAAGCACTACCTTCTTTTTTTATATCGGCAGGTGCCATATTGATAACCACTTTGCGCCGTGGCATTTTAAAATCACACATCTTTAAAGCACTTTCTATTCGATGCATACTTTCCTTAACAGCACTATCGGGCAAACCCACTAAAAAATAACCAACACCTTCGGTAAGATTTACTTCAACTGTTATGGTAATAGCATTTACGCCATATACAGCGCTGCCAAAAGATTTTACAAGCATATAGAGTTTTAAAACTTTAATAGTTAATTACAAAAGTAAAAATAGATAAAAATAAGACTGAAGAAAAAATTAAATTTGTTTTACAATTTTTAAAAAACAAAAGAAATGAATATAATAATTAGAAACATTTTAGCAGTTATTGTAGGGTTGCTTGTTGGCGGTGCAGCAAACATGGCATTGGTAATACTTGGGCCACATGTAATACCACCGCCCAATGGTGTAGATATTACAAAAATAGAAGGACTAAAAGCCGCCATGGCATTAATGGAGCCTAAACATTTTTTATTCCCATTTTTAGCACATGCTTTAGGAACATTGATTGGAGCTATCGTTGCAGCCACCATTGCCGCTACTCATAAAATGAAATTTGCTTTATCAATAGGTGTTTGTTTTTTGGTTGGCGGTGTGATGAATATTGTAATGCTTCCATCGGCTCCTATTTGGTTTTGTGCATTAGATGTAATAGTAGCTTACGTTCCGATGGGATATTTGGGCGGAAGGTTAATGGCAAAAAAATAGGCGGCAATTAAAATTCATACATCGAAAACTTTTCTTTGCGAAGCAGGTATAAGCGATTTTGCTCTATTCTGGCTTGTTTTACATCAATGCTATCGGGTAATGAAAAATCAATTTCATCAAATGATTTAAGGCTGAAAACTTTTAGCTGATGTTTTTTGATATACAATAATTGGTCGTTGATGATTTGAAAATTACGAGCGCCTTTTATAAAAAATTGTTTGTGATAATCGCCATACGAATCGAACATTAATATGCCTTGAATTTGATCGCCAATATAAATATCGGTGGCTGTACAAAGCATAAAATTAGGCTGAACAGATTTGCCTGTAAGCTGCATAATATCTTCTGTAGCTCGTACTAAATTGCCATTAAAATCGTACAATTTTAGTTTGTTATCTTTTGCATCAAATACCCAAATTTTATTATCGTGTGTAAGACAAGCCACTTTTATTTGTTGATAGCCTAAGGCTCTAAAATCAATGGTATAAAGCAATGTAAGCTGCCTATCTAAAATTAAAACCTTAGCTTGATTGGGATATAATACAAAAATTTGCAACGGATTGCTTGCCTCAACCAAGCCTGGTCTGCCATATTTTACTTCGCTAAATTCTTTTTGTTTGATACCCAAATTATTGTATTGCACAATATTATTTCCTTCAATCAAATAAAAGTTTTGAAGATTATCAGTTGTAAAATGTGATGATTTGGTTTCAATAGTTGTAATATGTTTATAATTTAGTCCATCGCCTTTAAAGGCTGATGCAATAAGGATAATAAAACAAAAGAAGAAATATTTTTTCATGTAATAAAATTAAAATTAACTCAACAAATGATACACAGCCCAGCTTGATGCATACGCCAACGCCGTCATATAAACAATTTGAATGGCAGCCCATTTCCAACTTCCACTTTCACGATATACAACGGCTACAGTGCTCATACATTGCATAGCAAAAGCATAAAAAATTAATAACGAAAATACAGCCGCCAACGAAAACACTGGCAAACCTGTATCGGTGTGTTTTTCGCTCATCATTTTTTGTTGCAAAGTTTTGTTGTTGCCATTGCCATTGCCAACGCTGTATAATGTGCTCATAGTACCTACAAAAACTTCACGAGCGGCAAATGATGTAATTAAAGCAATACCTATTTTCCAATCATAACCTAATGGCTTAATGGCTGGTTCGATAAATTTGCCAAGATGCCCAGCATAACTACTTTCTAATTTTTGAGCTTGATAATTATTATCAATAGCAATTTTGTTTTCGGGATGAAGCGTTAATTCATTTTCTTTTTCTGTTTTCAGATTTGCCATTTTTTCGGAAGGACCAAACGATGCTAAAAACCACAATATAACAGCAATTGCCAAAATTATTTTACCAGCATTTAGCGTAAATATTTTTGCTTTTTCCCACATCGTAATCAATACATTATTCCAACGGGGCATACGATAAATGGGCAATTCCATAATAAAATAACTGCGTTCTTTTTTACGCATTACAGCCGTAAGCACCACCGCAACTATTAAAGCTGTAATAAAACCCAACATGTATAAACCCAGCATTACCAAAGCTTGTAAGCCAATGATACCATAAAAAGATTTTTGTGGTACTGCCATGCCTACCAATAAAATATACACGGGCAATCGAGCCGAGCAGCTCATTAATGGCGTAACTAAAATGGTAATTAATCTATCTCTTTTGTTTTCAATTGTTCGGGCACTCATAATGGCTGGTACAGCGCAAGCCATGCCACTCATTAGCGGTACTACACTTCTGCCATTCATACCCACTTTTTGCATCAACTTATCCATCATAAAACTTACACGAGACATATAGCCACTATCTTCTAACAATGTAATCATGGCAAACAATAACATGATTTGCGGAATAAAAATAACTATGCCACCTAATCCTGCTAAAATTCCATCGGTAAGCAAGCTGGTTAAAGTATTATCGGGTAAATTGTTTTTTAAAAACTGATTCAACATTCGTACGCCGCTATCAATAAAATCCATCGGTATTTGAGCCACCGTAAAAATGAATTGAAACATTACATACATCAATAACAAAAAAATAAGATAGCCCCATAATGGATGCGTAAGCACTTTATCCAATGGGCTTTCGTGCCACTCTTCGTTGGCATTGGCTGTTTTTACACAATCGGTAATAATGTTGTTTATTTTTTCATATCGCATCAATGTTTCTTCGCCTTGTAGTTTTGAAGAATTAAATTGATTAGCCAACAACATTTTTTTTGTTTGCTCTTTTGCTTTAGCATCCAAACAAAATATATTTATAAAATGATGAGCCGTAAGCAAAGCGGCATAATCGCTTTTTATTTGTGTGTTCTTTTTTATTTCATCAATAACAATGGGTTGAAGCGAACGACAATCGATAAAATAATTTTTGCTAACTTGATGTTGCTGAACAATTTGTTTTTTCAGCTCTACCACACCTTCGCTTTTACGAGCATTGATGGGCACAATTTTTACACCCAACTGCTCACTTAATTTTTTTGTTTGAATAAACAAACCTTGTTCCTTAGCCACATCTAGCATGTTTAAGGCTACAATTACAGGTATTTTTAAATCGATAATTTGTGAGCAGAATAATAAATTTCGTTTTAGATTAGATGCATCTGCCAATACAATAATTAAATCGGGATACGATTCGTTTTCGGGATTTAGCAATACATCAAATGCCACATATTCATCCATCGACCTAGGATACAAACTGTATGTGCCAGGCAAATCAACTATTTCGGCAATGGTGTTTTCATTTAAATGGCAGTAGCCTGTTTTTTTATCAACCGTTACACCAGGGTAATTAGCCACTTTTTGGCGCAAGCCTGTAAGAGCATTAAACAATGATGTTTTGCCACAATTTGGATTGCCAACTAAAGCTATTTTAAGTTTGTTTGCCAATTAAAAAAAATTCGGAGTGCAAATATAGAGTAAAGATTGTTGGTTTGTTATTGAACCACTGCCGAAGATTAGGGAATTTTCGGGGCTAAGGATGACTAACCATTGGTAAACAGAAATGCTATTTTTAAACAGTCTATAATAAAAATTTAAATGTTTAATATGGCTCTGCCTCTTTTATCACATAACTATTCCATTATTTTAAATTAATTTTGCCGTTCAAATCTTTTTTAAAAATGTATATCGAACAAATTTATACCACCTGCTTAAGCGAAGCTTCTTATTATATCGAATCGGAAGGCGAAGCTGTAATTATAGACCCAATACGTGATACAGCCAAATATATGGAAATGGCGAAGCAACGAAATACCACCATTAAATACATTTTCGAAACGCATTTTCATGCTGATTTTGTAAGTGGTCATTTAGAGTTGGCAGAGCAAACCAAAGCGCCTATTGTATATGGCCCACATGCCGAAACTACATTTTCTATCCATAAAGCTATTGATGGTGAAGTAATAAAATTGGGCAAAATTTCTTTCACTGTTTTGCATACACCTGGGCATACATTAGAGTCAACTTGTTATTTATTAAAAGATGAAAATGGTAAAGACCATGCAGTGTTTACAGGCGATACTTTATTTGTAGGCGATGTAGGCAGACCTGATTTATTTAGCGGCAATATGACCAAAGAAGATTTAGCAGATTTGCTATTTGATTCGTTGCAAAACAAAATAAAACCATTGCATGATGATGTAATTGTATATCCAGCTCATGGGCCAGGCTCGGCTTGTGGTAAGGCTTTAGGAAAAGAAACATTTAGTACCATTGGTATTCAAAAAGCAACTAACTATGCTTTAAAACATACCGATAGATTAGAATTTATTGATGAAGTAACATCGGGCTTAAATGCGCCACCGCCTTATTTTCCAATCAACGCAGGTATCAATAAAAAAGGACATGATTTATTGGATAACGTAATGCAAAACGCAAAAGCCTTATCAATAGATGAATTTGAGCAATTGATAAAAGAAAAAACAATAATAGTTGATACCCGTAAAGCCGAAGAATTTACCGAAGGTTTTGTGCCAGGCTCGTTGTTTATTGGCTTAGAAGGTAGATTTGCCGAATGGGCAGGAACACTTTTACCATTTAATAAAAATATTGTTTTAGTAACCGAAATAGGAAAAGAAGAAGAAAGCGTTATTCGCTTATCAAGAGTAGGATTAGATAAAGTACAAGGCTATTTAAAAGGTGGTTTTGAGGCTTGGAAAAACGCAGGTAAAACTTGCGATATAATTATAAGTGTAGATGCCGATGAACTGCGAATTGATATGCAATATGATGCTGATAAAATAGCAATTATTGATGTACGCAAACCAACCGAATTTGAAGCAGCACATATTGATGTAGCCGAAAATTTTTCGTTAGCCGATTTAGAAAAAGAAATAGAAGAACTGCCCGAAAATAAAAACTTGTATGTGCATTGTGCAGGCGGCTATCGTAGTGTGATAGCGGCTTCTATTATGAAACAACATGGCATTCATCAACTTCGAAATGTAAATGGTGGATGGGGCAGCATTAGCAAAATAGAAGATATGCCTATTGCTTTGCCACAACCTAATGATATTGGATTGAATTAAATTGCTGACAAATAATGAAACTATCTGAACTGATTCAACAACTCGAAACCTTTGCCCATTCATCATTACAAGAATCGTATGATAATGCAGGGTTAATAATTGGCAACTCCGATTTGGAAGTTTCAAAAGCTATTATTTGTTTAGATATTATTGAAACAGTAATAGATGAAGCCATTGCCGAAAATGCAAATCTTGTCATTGCCCATCATCCCATTATTTTTTCAGGATTAAAAAAACTGAATGGCAAAAATTATGTTGAAAGGGTTGTTATTAAAGCCATTCAGCACAATATTGCCATTTATGCTATTCATACAAATTTAGATAATGTGGTGCATGGCGTTAATCAAAAAATTGCCGAAAAATTAGGGTTGATAAATTGTAAAATATTAGCACCTAAAAAAAATCTGCTAAAAAAATTGGTAACTTTTGTTCCCGTTGCATCAGCCCAAAAAGTTAAAAATGCTTTGTTTGAAGCAGGCGCAGGCAGCATTAGCAATTATGATGAATGCAGTTTTAATATGCTAGGCAAAGGAACATTTAAAGGCAACGAAAACACAAACCCAACCATTGGCACAAAAGGAAATCAGGAAGAAGTAGAAGAAATAAGAATGGAATTAATTTTTAATTCATTTGAAGAAAACAAAATACTGAAAGCCTTATTCAGCCACCATCCATACGAAGAAGTGGCGTATGATATTTATGCATTAGAAAATAATCATCAGCAAATTGGCGCTGGTTTAATAGGCGAATTAGAAACCGAAATGGATGAAATTTCGTTTTTGAATGATACAAAAAAAACTATGCAAACCAACTGCATTCGGCATTCACATTTTATCAATAAAAAAATAAAAAAAGTGGCTGTATGTGGCGGCAGTGGTAGTTTTTTATTGCAAAAAGCTATACAAAGCGGAGCTGATGCTTTTATAACTGGCGATTTTAAATACCATGAATTTTTTGATGCTGATAATAAAATTTTAATAGCCGATATAGGGCATTACGAAAGCGAACAATTTACAATTGATTTATTATATGATTATTTATCGAAAAAAAATCATACATTTGCACTCCTCAAAACAAAAATTAACACCAATTCGGTAAACTATTTATAAATGGCTGCAACTAAAGAAATTACGGTAGAAGACAAATTACGTGCTTTGTTTCAATTACAAAAAATTGATTCGCAAATTACTGAAATCAAAACTGTACGTGGCGAATTGCCAATACAAGTAAAAGATTTAGAAGATGAATTAGAAGGAATGAAAGTTCGTATTACACATCTTGAAGAAGAAGTGGCTGGTGCTGAACAAGTGATTGCCAATTTTAAAACAGGCAAAAAAGATGCTGAAGCGGCTATCAAAAAATACGAAAAGCAACAAGACAACGTAAAAAATAATCGTGAGTTTGATGCATTAAGTAAAGAAATTGAAATGCAGAATTTGGAAGTTCAATTAAATGAAAAACGTGCTAAAGATGCTGCCGAAGAAGCTAAATTTAAACAACAAAATTTAGATGATGCTCAAAAAAATATTAAGGACAAAGAAAAATATTTGAAAGCAAAAAAAGCTGAATTGGCTAGCTTGATTGAAGAAACTGAACACGAAGAACATGATTTATTAGCAGCATCTAAAGATAGCCGTGAACATATTGAAGAGCGCCTATTGATGAGCTATGATAAAATTCGCAAAAACTATCGCAATGGTTTAGCTGTGGTGCCTATTCGCCGTGGTGCTTGTGGCGGTTGTTTCAATAAAATTCCACCACAAAAACAAATGGAAATTAGAATGCATCGCAAAATTACAGCATGCGAACATTGTGGAAGAATTTTGGTTGACGAAGCTATTGATATGATTTAATTAAAACTCGGATTCGATGATGAATACGGGGTTTACAAAATATATAAAAATGCTACTTCTTTGCGGAAGTAGCATTTTTGTTTTTATACTATTGCCACACATTAGTTGGGCAACAACAGTTAAATTCGATTTTAACGAAAACTGCAAAAATGCGTATGAACAAATCATTGCATTAAAAATAAAAAAAGCGGAAGGATTTATTGCGATTGAAAAAAAAACAAACCCCAGCAATCCTGCCATTGCTTACTTAGAACAGGCTCACGATTTTATGATTTTTTTTGTAGAAGAATATGAAAAAGATTTTGAAACGCTGAATGATAATTTTAACAAACGCTATAGCACTATTGAGGCTGCTGATGATAAATCGCCTTGGCGAAAATATTTATTGGCACAGATGGAAATTGAAATGTGTATTGCCAATGGTAAAATGGGCAACTATGTTTCGGCGGCTTTACAATCGAGAAGGGCTAATATTTTATTGACCGAAAATGATAAAAAATATCCGCAGTTTACGCCCAACAAAAAAGGATTAGGATTGATTCATTGCTTGATTGGTACCATTCCTGAAAAATATAAATGGGGTGCCAGTTTGTTTGGCTTTTCGGGCAATTTAATACAAGGCATGAACGAACTTATCGAGGTAAAAAATTATGTAGAAAAAAACAATTTTTATTGCAAACACGAACTCAATTTTATTTATGTATACGGCTTGTTATACATGGCAAATGATAAACCATCGGCGTATAAATTATCGCAACAATTTTTTAAAGAAAACCCTGATAATTTACTGTATTGTTTTTTGGCTGCAAACGTAGCGCAAGCCACAGCGCATAACGATGAAGCCATTTCTATTTTATTAAAAAAACCAGCCACACCCGAATATCTGCATTTTGATTATATGGATTATATGCTTGGTATAAGTTATTTGCGAAAGCTTGACCCAGCCTCATCAATTTGGCTCGAAAAATTTTCGAAATACGATACCCGAAGAAATTTTGTGAAAGAAGGCTACCAAAAATTAGCTTGGAGTTATTTAATTTTTAATGACATTGAAAAATATAAAAAGGCGATAGCAAATTGTAAAACAAAAGGCAATACTACTGTTGATGCCGATAAACAATCTATTAGAGAAATTGAAGCGCAAGAAAACCCAAATGTATTATTGCTAAAAGCCCGACTATTGTGCGATGGCGGATATTATGAAAAGGGAATAAATTTATTGGCTGGTCATAAAATGGCCGATTTTAAATTAAAGAGAGAGCAAGCCGAATTTGTTTATCGAGTAGGAAGAATTTATCACGAATGGGGTTTTGTAGATAAGGCAATTCCGTATTATGTAGAAGCTTACAATCAGGGAAAAGATATTCCGCAGCATTATTCTTGCAATTCGGCATTAAACTTAGGATTGATTTATGAACAAAAAGGCAACAAGCCTTTAGCAGAAAAATATTTTTTATTATGTATTAGTTCAAAAAATTCGGATTTTAAAAATGGGCTAGAACAAAAGGCCCGAGCAGGTTTGCAGCGAATTAAAACTAAAAAATAGTTCACTTAAATGTTGCAACACGATTATTTTTTTAAAATTCATGCAACGTTTAATCAATATATATTGTTTATATATCAAAGGATTTTAGTTATTAAAAATGAGAAGAAAAAGGCAATCAACCCTTCCCGAATACGGAAGGGTTTTTTGTTTTTATACATTTCTGT
>JBEEMV010000221.1:0-14272 GCA_041192505.1 Bacteroidota bacterium | reverse complement strand
CCATTTTATTGCTCCACTTGCATTATATTTAATAATAAAAACATCTACTGAAAAGCCGTTACCAGGTTGGGATATGCTTGAGTTATACAATTTAATTGAATTCCCAAAATCAATTTCATGTCCATTAAAATTTCCACCAACAATTACGTTATTTTGGTTGTCAACAGCAACAGCATTTCCACCATTAAAATCACTAAGTGTGTATGATTTTCTTGCCCAAACTACATTTCCTGATGAGCTTATTTTTAAAAGAAAATAATCAGAACTATTAACACTCGACTTTTTAAAAAATGAATTCCCAAAGAAAAAAGTGTCACAAATAAATCCTCCTACAACATAGACATTATTATTCATGTCAGTTGTAATCCCATTACCATTAACTTGTTGGTTCCCACCAAACCCTTTCACCCAATCCCATTTTGGTGCTTGAGCAAAAGCAATATTGCTACATGTTAAAATTAAAATTAGTATTCGAAGTTTCATGGTTGTAAATTTCAAGTAAAGTTAATAAATTATTTTTTCTTGACATTTATCAATTCCCTCCTACTTTTAATTTATCAAATATCAAGAGATATTTTTGCAAAGCATTTCATCTTTGCAGCATAAATTATATGATATGAACAAACCATTTTACAAACTATTATTTCTTATTGCATTTACATTTTCAATACAAAATTTGAATGCACAAAATGTGGCACAAACCATTCGTGGTAGTATTACAGATAAACAATCAAAGCTTTCATTAGCAGGTGCAACAGTTACTTTAATAAACACCAACCCTACATTGGGCGATGCTTCTACGGTTGATGGCAAATTTAAAATCGTTAATGTACCTGTAGGCAGATATGATATTAAAGTAAATTATATTGGCTATAAAGAAGTTATCATTTCTAACATCGAACTTACTGCTGGTAAAGAAGTGGTAATGGAAATTGAGTTAGAAGAAAATGTAAAATCATTAAAACAAATAAATATTTCTGCATCAAAAAAACACGAAACAAATAATGAATTAGCAATTGTTTCTGCTCGTTCGTTTAGTACCGAAGAAGTGAATAGATATGCTGGTGCAAGAAGCGACCCAGCTCGAATGGCGGCAAATTTTGCAGGTGTAAGTTCGCCTGATGATTCACGAAATGATTTAGTGATTCGTGGCAATTCGCCCATTGGCGTTTTGTGGCGTATTGAAGGAATGAATGTGCCAAACCCAAATCACTTTGCAACAGTTACATCTAATGGCGGACCTGTAAGTGCCATCAATACTAACATGTTGAAGAATTCTGATTTTTTCACTTCGGCTTTTCCTGCCGAATATGGCAATGCAAATGCAGGTGTTTTCGATTTAGGATTTAGAAAAGGTAATGCCGAAAAACGTGAACACACTTTTCAAGTTGGTGCTTTAACAGGTATTGAAGCCATGACCGAAGGCCCTATCAATAAAGCAAAAGGCTCATCGTATTTACTTTCGTATCGATATGCATTTACTGGTGTGGCGCAAAAAATCGGAATCCCGATTGGCACAACAGCTACTCCATTTTACCAAGATTTGAGTTTTAAAATTGTTGGTGGCGAATCGAAAATTGGCAGATTTACTTTGTTTGGCATTGGTGCAAAAAGTCATATTTTTTTCGACCATAATAAAATTGATTCCGCCGATATTTTTGCAAACCCCAGTGTTGATAGTCGTTTCAACAGCGATATTGGGTTGGTGGGTGTAAAACATTTTATTCGAGTAAATGATAAATCATATTTTAATACGGTTATAGGTGCAACCTATACGGCATCAAAATATTTAGAAGATACCGTGTTTCAATCATCAACTTATAGAAGTGTTGAAAATACAACCAAGCAATACAGATACAATGTGAATACATCTTTCAACACAAAAATAAATTCGCATTTGTTTTTAAAAGTGGGTGTAATAGATGAAATTATAAACTTGAATTTATTTTATCAAGTAAGAAAAACCAATACTGGTATTTGGAAAAATTATTGGGATTACAATGATTACATGCAATTGCTACAAGGCTATGTGCAAGCCAAATATAATTTTACAGATAAAATAACTTTAAATGTTGGTGTGCATTCGCAATACTTAACCTTGAATAATAGCAACTCAATTGAACCACGATTAGGATTAAAATATCAAATCAGCAACAAGAGTACATTAAGCGCTGGAGTGGGCATACACAGCCAAATGCAAACACCTGATATTTATTTTTATAGAGAACAAAATGCTGATGGAACGTATAACGAAAGCAATAAAAAATTAGACTTTACACACAGCCAACATTTTGTATTGGGCTATGATTATTTGCCTGCAAAAGATTGGAGAATTAAATCTGAAATTTATTATCAAGCTTTATCAAATGTGCCTATAACTATTACACCAAGCAGTTTTTCATTGTTGAATTCTGGTGCAAGTTTTAATCCAATCAACAAAACTAATTTAGTAAATAATGGTACAGGAACAAATTATGGATTTGAATTAACGATTGAGAAATTTTTTAGCAAAGGCTACTATGCTTTGTTAACAGGAAGTGTGTATCAATCAAAATATAAAGGCAGCGATAATGTTGAACACAACACGGCTTTTAATGGCGAATTTGTTTACAATATTTTAGCAGGAAAAGAATTTAAAGTGGGTAAAGAAAAACGCAACCGAATTACATTTGATTATAAACTAACCCAAGCTGGTGGCAGATATTATACCCCTACAGATTCAGCTGCTTCGATACTTTTAAGAAAAGAAATATTGAAAGGTGATAGTTATGCTTTCAGCAAAAAAATACCTGATTTTTTTAGAATGGATTTTAAAATTGGATTTACCTACAATGGCAAACAGCATAAAATTTCGCAATCATTTTTCTTTGATATGCAAAATATTACGGGCAATAAAAATGTATTTGCATACCGCTACAATCCTGTAACGAACAAGGTTAACACTTCTTTGCAAATTGGATTTTTTCCAAATTTTGTATATCGAATGCAGTTTTAATTGCTAAAAACAAAAAAGCCGATTCATAGATTTGAATCGGCTTTTTTTATGGATAATTAAAAACAAAATCTCTTATTACTACATTAAAGAGAGCATACATTAAAAAATATCAAATACTCTCCAACGTATCTTTAATCAACTTATCCATCATTTTAGGATAGTTGCTGCTAAATTGTTTGGTAATTCTGTTTGCCACAATTAAACTAAGCGACATACAATTATGCCCCAATAAATTGCCTAAAAAATAAATACCCGATGTTTCCATTTCGAAATTAGTGATGGATGGAATTTTAGAGGTTTTGAAATTGGGTAAATCATCTACCCAAGTTGGAAATTTTAAATCGTATCTTAATTTACGCCCTTGTGGTGCATAAAAGCCGCTACAAGTAACAGTTGTACCACCCACTGCAAATTTTGAAAACTTCTTGTATAAATCATCCGAGCCTTGGGCTACATAATTTTGTAAACCAAATTCTTTTTCAAATCGTTTTTGGTTCTTTTTTTCAATATCCGAATATTTATGTTTGTAAAAATGAGCCATCGAATCTAAACCAATAGCTGCTTGCGAAGCCACCACCGAATCAACACCCAATTCTTTTTGTAATCCGCCGCTGGTGCCTATTCTAATAATATCTAAAGAAGTTAATTTCTTTTTAATGGTTCTTGTTTTTAAATCAATATTGGCCAAAGCATCCAATTCATTTAATACAATATCAATATTATCAGTACCAATGCCTGTTGAAATTACAGTAATTCTTTTTTTACCAATAGTGCCTGTATGGGTTACAAATTCACGATTTTGTTTCCGTACTTCTATTTTATCAAAATATTTACTTACCGATTTTACACGGGCTGGGTCGCCAACGGTTATTATCGTTTTAGCAATTTCATCGGGATGAAGATGCAAATGATAAACTGTGTTATTTTTATTTAAAATCAGTTCGCTGGCAGGAAAAATTTGGTTCATAATAGCTACATTTGAGCCGTAAAAGTATAAAATCAATTCAATTATGAAACTCAATATTAAACGAATCCTTGTTCCTACCGATTTTTCTGAAATTTCATTTGGCGCATTAGAGTATGCAGCCTATTTAGCAAAAAAATTTAATTCGAAAATTACTTTGCTTCATGTGTATGAAATGTTCGACCAAATAGGCAACAAACAACAAATCATGAGCTATCGTGAATTGTTAGAAAAAGGTATTCATGATAAAATGAAAGAAATTTCATCTGAAAACAAAAGTTTATGGGGCGTTAAAATTGAAACCAAAATAGTTGAAGGCAAAACCTATAAATTAATTGAAAAAGTAGCTAAAGAAATAGGTGCCGATTTAGTGGTGATGGGAACTCACGGTTCATCAAGTGTAAAAAATTTAGAGAAATTTTTATTAGGCAGTAATGCTTATCGTACAGTTCACGAAAGCACTGTGCCTGTTTTAACTATCCGCAAAGGAATGAAAACACCTGATTGCAAAAATATTTTATTGCCATTAGATGTATCGAAACATACCAGCGAAAAAGTTGATTATGCTGTAGAGTTAGCAAAAGTTTTGGGCGCTAAAGTTCACTTATTAGCAGTTACCGAAATGATTGATGAATTTGTTGCAGATATTAGTAAATTGAATGAATTATTGAAAGAAACAGAATTGAGATTACAAAAAGAAAAAATTCCTTACACCAATAAAATGTTTAGAAATAGTACACTTTCAAAAACTGTTTTTTTACATGCTAAAAAAATGAATTGCGATTTGATAATGATTATGAGCCGCAATGATAGTGTGTTTGGCGAATTTTTAGTACCTGCTGCTGATAGAGTTGTGATTGGCGAAAGCGAAATTCCTGTATTAAGTCTTCGTCCGATAGAATAATAAAATTTGATTGTATGATAAAGCCACAAAATATTTTTAATTAAATTTTGTGGCTTTTTTTATTTTTAAAAAATGCAGAAAAAAATATTGTTTAATGGCGATTTGATTATTGAAAATGAAATTGGCAATTTATTTTCAAATCGTAGCTTTTTATATGGCGATGGTTTTTTTGAAACCATTTTAGTACAACAAAAATCAATTCCGTTTTTGCAATTACATTATAATAGAATCTGTAAAAGCTTTGCTGTATTAGACTTCTTTCATAATACAAATTCCTCTCCTGTTGGAGAGGATAAAGGTGAGGTAGCAAAAATGAATTGTGAAAGAGGTCTATTAGACTTTCAACAAACAATAAATTTTACTTTCGAAACATTTAAAACCGAACTAGAATTATTAATTGAAGCCAATCCATTAAGCGATGCAAAAATAAGAATGGCTTTTTATAGAAATGGAACAATAGGTTATTTGCCATTGGATAATTCATTTTCGTATTATGCCGAAATAAATGAATTGAAATTAACAGCCGAATCAAATCTATCAGCAACTATTTATTTTGAAAATAAAAAAGCATTGGGTGCTATTTCAAATTTAAAATCATCATCGGCTTTAATTTATGTAATGGCTGCAAAACATTCATCATTAAAAGGTTTTGATGAAGCAATAGTGTTAAACTCGAATGGGTTTGTGGCTGATACTACCAACTCTAATATTTTTATTTTTAAAAATAATCAGTTGATTACACCGCCACTTTCCGATGGCGGAGTAGATGGTGTTTGCAGAAAATTTATTTTGAATAATTTTTCGGTAATTGAAAAATCAATTGGTATAAACGAATTAATAAATGCTGATGAGATATTTTTAACCAATGCTGTTAAACTAATTCAACCTATAAATAAATTGGATGAAAAGATATTTAGCACCACACAAATAAATAATTTTGTAGAAAAGTTTCAAGCAAGGTTTGGCGAACTTTTAAAGTTCGCCAAACCTGATAAATAAACCAATTTAATTAAATGAAAAATATTGCATTAATCGGTTGTGGTAATATTGGTAGAAGGCATTTGCAAGGCTTGTTGCCATCCATCAATAATTTAAATATTTTAATTGTTGAACCTATTGAAGCCTTGTGGCAACAGGCATTACAAGCTATTGATGAAGCTGGTGGAATACGAAATCATCATGTCGAGTTTTATTCAACCATCAATCAATTACCCGAAAATATTAGTGTGGCAATTGTAGCTACCAATGCCGATGTACGAAAAAATGTGGTGGTTGAATTATTGAATCATTGCACACCACAATATTTAATTTTAGAAAAAATTTTATTTCAAAAAGAAAGCGATTATGTTGAAGTAGGAAAACTGTTGTATCAAAAAGATATACCAACATTTGTAAACTGTACAAGAAGATATTATCAGCATTATCAGCAAATAAAAAAAGCATTTTCGGCAAGTATGTTTTTAGAAATGAAAGTTACAGGAAGCAATTGGGGCTTGGCTTGCAACACCATTCATTTATTAGATGTATTTAATTTTATGAATGATCATGTGAAATATAATTTTAAAACGGATGAAATAAGTAATCAAATTCAGGAATCGAAACGCAAAGGTTTTATTGAATTAATTGGCACTATAAAAACAGATGAAAAAGATTTATTTCAATTTAGTGCCACATCAAATGATGCTGTTGGCGAACCATTAATTATCAATCTAAAAAGCGAACATTTTGAAGTAACGATAAATGAAACGGCTGGCACAATTGAATCACGAAAAGTAATGCTGACCGAAGATTCAACCGAACCACAGCAACTTAATTTTAATTATAATGCATTGCCATTAAGCAAAGCATCTTATCTGTTTGTAGATGATTTATTGCAAACAAATACTTGTAAACTAACCGATTATTTTACTTCGGCTCAATTGCATTTATGTTTATTAAAAGCATACATGCAGCATTTAAAAAACAATAATTTTGAAATAAAAAATAATTGCTGCCCGATAACGTAAGTGTTATGAAATTCAATTATTAACCACATAGGCACAATAGAGCTTTTCGCTTGCGAAAGCTATGTTTTACTACTGAACTTTTGTTTGTATAATAAGATTTTATAGAAAATAAATTTAAAACATTGAATACATTAATTTCCATATTCTATACTCGTATTCATTTAATCAAAGTTTAACTTTTTTCAAAGTTGCTTTGCAAATCACATAGCCTAAATGCGGTTGATTACTTTATATTTGTTCTTGATTTTCTATGTTTCTATGTGTTTATAAAATAGATTTTAAAAAAGCAAATGACTAAAATTTTATTATACGGTGCAGGCCCTATGGCTGTTGAATATGCAAAAGTGCTTACAGCATTACAAAAAGATTTTGATGTGATAGGAAGAGGCGAAGCATCTGCAAAATTATTTGAAGAAAAAACAGGTAAGAAGGTTTTGTTAAATAATTTGCAGCATTCCAATTCCTCTCCTGTTGGAGAGGATAAAGGTGAGGTAGCAAAAGAAAATGCTGCAAATTATTTTATACAATCTTCAGATTATTCAGCTGTAATTGTTGCTGTAAGCATGGAGCAATTGGGCAATGTAACCCGACATTTATTAGAAAATAATTTTAAAAACATTTTAGTTGAAAAGCCTGGAGGATTGAATGGTGCTGATATTCAAGCCGTATCACATTTAACCACTGAAAAAAATGCAACTGTTTTATTAGCCTATAATCGTAGATTTTATGCTAGTGTATTAGCTGCCGAAAAATTAATTAATGATGATGGTGGACTTACATCTATGCATTTTGAATTTACAGAATGGAGCCATGTGATAGAGCCTTTGCAAAAAGCCGAAGGCGTAAAAGAAAATTGGTTTTTGGGTAATAGCACACATGTGGTAGATTTAGCTTTTTATTTAGGCGGCAATGCCGAAAAAATATCTTGTTATAAATCGGGTAGTTTAGCTTGGCATCCATCAGGTGCTGCATTTGCAGGTAGCGGTATTACAGATAAAAATGTTTTGTTTAGTTATAATGCCAACTGGAATGCGCCTGGGCGTTGGGGTGTAGAGTTGATGACTAATAATTATCGCATCATATTAAAGCCATTAGAAAAATTACAAATTCAAAAAAAGGGAAGCGTAGGAATTGATGAAATTTTGATAGACGATAAATTGGATAAAGATTTTAAACCAGGCTTATATCTTCAAACACAATTGTTTTTAAATAATGATGTTGCAAAGTTTAGCAACATACATGAGCAGGCCGAAAAAGCAAACGGCATCTACCATCAAATGATAAATGCCGTTTGAGAATTTCAAAAATCGATTTCGATTTATTGAATCAACTTTTTATATCTGAATTTCTTAAATGCATTTTCGCCTAAGCGTTGTTTTTCAGGCATATTATTATAACGTTACTCACCAAAATATTCTACATAAATATTTTCAGTTTCGTGTAGCTTAATACAATGCAAGGTGCAGTTTTTAATATGCGGTTGTAATTGTTGCCAAATGGCTTTAGCAAAATTTTCGGCACTGGGTATTATGCCTTTTAAAAAATCTACATCTAAGTTCAAATTTTTATGATCTACCTTTTCTAAAATATGTTCTTTAATTAACAAACTTATTTCTTTCATATTTACCACATAGCCCAACTCAGCATCCACCGTGCCTTTTACGGTTACATACAATACATAATTATGCCCATGCCAATTAGGATTGGCGCAGCCACCAAATATTTCTAAATTTTTTTCATCGCTCCAATTTGCATTATGCAATTTATGAGCGGCATTAAAATGTTCTCTACGAGTTAAATAAAACATAAGGCGAAATTATATTTTTGAAATTAATATTAATCTATCATCAGCCATAGATTTTGTAAATTTGCTACATGCATTTATTATTTGTAGCAGCTACATTGCCCGAAGCCGAAAGATTGATTCAACAATTTTCTTTTACTAAAAAAGAAAATCTTTATTCAGTAAAAGTAAACAATCATTTAATCGAATTGTTGCTAACAGGCGTTGGCAGTATTAACACCATTTATCAATTACAAAAATATGTAGCCAATAATAATCCTGATGTGGTTATACAATACGGTATAGCAGGCATTCGTGAGCATTTTACCGAATTAGGCAATTGCTTTTTTATAACAGAAGATTGTTTTGCAGATATAGGCGTATTTGAAAATAATGAATACAAAAATATATTTGATATGAATTTTTCTGATGCTAATCAAGCACCATTTATTGATGGTAAATTAAAATACAAACCCAATGCAGTATTAAAATTGCCAACTATTTTAGCAGCCACATCTCGTACTGTTAATTTAATAGAATCGGATGCAGCAAGATTAACTATACTACATAAAAAATACAATACAGATGCTGAAAGTATGGAAGGTGCTGCATTTCATTATGTAATGTTGCAAACCAATATGCCGTTTATACAAATTAGGTCGGCATCAAATATAATAGGCGAACGCAATAAATTAAAATGGAAGATGAAATTAGCAATTGATCATATAAATGAATTAATTTTGAAAATAATTGAAGAAAATATTTTAAAACAACCCCATGCATAAATCAGGATTTGTAAATATAATAGGCTTACCCAATGTTGGAAAATCTACATTGATGAATGCTATGATTGGCGAAAAACTTTCCATCGTATCGCCCAAAGCACAAACCACCCGAAAACGAATAATAGGAATAGTAAATACCGAAGATTATCAAATTGTATTTAATGATACCCCTGGCATATTGCAACCGCAATATAAAATGCAACAAGCCATGGCAAAAGTGGTAAGCGAAGCCATTAAAGATGCCGACATTATGGTGTATTTAATTGAAGCCAATATGAATGAAATAGTAGCCAGTGGCTGGTTAGACGGAATGAACACAGATGCTAAAATATTTGTAGTGATTAATAAAATAGATATGATTTTGCCTTCGATGTTAGACCGAAAATTAGATTTTTGGCGCAATCATAAAAGTGTGGTAGAGGCCATTGGTGTATCGGCTTTAGAGAAAACAAATTTGAACATTTTAATGGGTAAATTAGTAGAACATTTACCCGAAGGCGAAGCTTATTATTCGAAAGAAGATTTAAGCGATAGAAACACCAGATTTTTTTGTGGTGAATATATTCGTGAAAAAATATTTTTGCAATTTGCTGAAGAAATACCCTATCATACAGATGTATTGGTAATGGATTATGTAGAAAAGCCTGATATAGATGTGATTATTGCTACCATAATTGTAAATAAAGAATCGCATAAAAAAATAATGATTGGCAAAAATGGTGATGCCATTAAAAAATTGGGCACAGCCGCCCGAAAAGATATTGAAGCTTTTATTGGTAAAAAAGCATTTTTAGAATTGAGCGTAAAAGTGGTGGAAGATTGGATTAGCAGCGAACATCAATTAAAAAAGCTGGGCTACATTGATTATAATCATACTAAATTTTAGGATAAAAAGCATACACTATTTCAAATGGATACATCATTAAACTCAGATTATTGGAACAATAGATATGCAAACAATGAAACTACTTGGGATGCAGGCAAAGCCACCATTCCGTTAAAAAAATTTATCGAAACTTTTGAAAACAAAGCGGTTCAAATTTTATTGCCAGGCTGCGGCAATGCTCATGAAGTAGAATGTTTGTTGGATAATGGATTTACAAATATTACACTTATTGATATTTCAGAATTAGCCGTGTATCAAATAAAACATAGATTTGAAAAAGCAATAGCTGATAATAAATTGAAAATAATTTGGGGCGATTTTTTTCTGCACCATGGTTCGTACGATTTAATATTAGAGCAAACTTTTTTTTGTGCTATTCATCCATCGCTTCGTGAAAATTATGTTGCAAAAATGAACGAACTTTTATCTACCAAAGGCTTATTAGCTGGGGTTTTATTCAATAGGGTTTTTGAAAAAGAAGGACCACCATTTGGTGGCAACGAAATAGAATACAGACAATTATTTAGCACCCATTTCGAGATAAAAAAAATGGAATTGTGTTACAATTCCATTCCACACCGACAAGGCAACGAACTATTTATTATGATTACTAAAGTTTGATAGATTTAGTTTTTTTACATTTAATATTAAAGTAGCTGCCAGCTACTATCATACCTTCTACAAATGCAAAATTTTGATAACCTCTACCGCTATCATATCTACCATTTAATAAAAATCCGGTAAGGTCAATCCAACCCATTCTTAATTGTGGACGTATAAAAAAATATTTGCCAATTGTAAGTTCAACACCTTGATAACTGCTTACACCAAAGCCACATAAATTAAATTCATTATCAATTCCATAACCCATCAAATGCAATTCAGATTTGGTAACCATTTCGGCAATGCCTACACCACTTTTTAAAGCCAACTCTATTTTTTTATGCTGATATATTTTTGTTCGATAATCAATATCTAACGAAATTAAATTTAATCCATTTGTATGATCTAAATACATAAAGCCGTTTAATGGCATTGATGTGCCTTCGAACGAATTAGGAAATTTTGATTGTTCGGGGAAATTAGCTTTAGCCGTATTGCCCGATACCACAGCCGTTTGGCTTCTATCTACCACATATTTCATGTGGTCTAACCCAATAGAAATGGCAACATGATTATTCAAATAATAGCCAATTCTATAATCGTATTGCGCTACTGTTATAGATGTAGGATTTATATATTTTTTTACATTAAATGGATAAGGTTTATCTCGGGCTTTTAATTGATAAAATCGTAAATCGAAATTATCGCCTTTTAAATGCACATTACTATTGGAATAAAACGACCGATTATAACCCCAATGACAATAAAAACGATGGGCTAATTGTAAAGTATCGGCAGCATTGGCATTGCTATTTTGTATAAATAACAGCGCTGCAAAAAAGAATATTTTTTTAAACATAATTAAACCGAAAATGAAGTGCCGCAACCACAAGTTTTTGAAGCATTCGGATTTTTGAAAGTAAATCCTCTATCATTTAAGCCACTACCAAAATCTACTTCCATACCGCTTAAATATAATTCGTGGGCTTGATTTAAATAAACTTTTACTCCCTCAACATCAAAAATCATATCGCCTTGTTGATGATTATCAAATTCTAAAATATAAGTCATACCGCTACATCCACCACCTTTTACACCTACTCTAATGGCTTTATCGTCAGTTATATTTTCGGCTTGCATGATACGTTTTAATTCGGCAATTGTACTTGCCGAAAAAGTAATCGGCATATTTGTAATTGTATTTTCCATTGTTAAAATATTTTTAATTTACTGGTGCAAATTTACACATCAATTTATCAAAACACTACATTTGCAATTATGTTTAAAGAAATATTAGAAATACTAAAGTACACATTGCCAGCATTAATAGTTTTTGCAACGGCATATTATTCTATCCAATCATTTTTAAAAAATCAGTTAAAAATTCAGGAAGTAAAACTGAAAGAAAACACCAGGCATTTAACTGCGCCTATACGATTGCAGGCTTACGAGCGATTGGCGTTGCTTATGGAACGAATTGATTTATTTAGTTTATTGCAACGGGTAAGAACGCAAAACATGACAGTGGCCGATTTGCAACTGATGATGATAAATCAAATACGAATGGAATGGGAACATAACCTAAGTCAACAAATTTATGTAAGCAACGAAATATGGAGCATGGTTAGAAGTGCTAAAGAAGAAACCATTATGATAATTAATAAATTTGGAATGCAATTGCCACCCCAAGCGCCATCAAAAGAATTGGGTAGATTGATTTATGAATATTTGAATGAATTAGATGGTAAACCAGCCTCTATGCGTACTTTAGATGAATTGAAGAAAGAATCGATGATGCTATTATAAAACCATACAAAATGAAAAAAATATTCACTTTACTTGCCCTCACCATTGTATTTGCATGCAATACGCCACCCGATAAAACAGGTAATGTACGATTAGAAAATGATGGCGATATGATTGCTTATGGCAAAAATATTTTTGGGCAACAGTGTCAAAAGTGCCATGGCGAAAATGGTGCTTCGATTATGCCTAATATTCCGAATTTAACTACTACTAAATTAGAAACCGAAGAAGATATTAGTAATGTGATATTTCATGGAAGAGGTAATATGCCTGCATTTGAAGACGTAATTGGCGAACCCGAAATACGAGCTGTAAGTTTATACATTATTAGTTTAAAAAAATAAAACTGATGACAAAATCTTATTTTTTAGAATTAGCCGATTATAATATTTGGGCAAACAATAAAGTAATTAATTGGTTGAATCAAATTTCGGAAGAGCAATATAACCAACAAATTACAAGCAGTTTTTCATCTATAAAAGATACTTGTATTCATATTGCCGCTGCTGAAAAAGTGTGGCTCGAACGTTGGCAAATGATTCTAGATAGAATGTTTTTAGCTGATGATTTTAAAGGCCCAAAGGATGAATTAATTGCTATTTGGCAACATGTATCTACTGATATGAAAGAATTTATTGCATCAAAACCTGAATCAGAATTTGAAAATAAATTATCGTTTAAAAGATTAAATGGCGATTTGTTTTTGATGGAATTTTCAAAAACATTTGCTCATATTTTTAATCACTCTACTTTTCATCGTGGGCAGTTGGTTACTATGTTTCGTCAGGCAGGATTTACTAATGTAGAATCTACCGATTTGCTTTCTTACTATCGTGAAATAGGAAAATAGAATTAATGAACGATGAAAAAATATATCATGTTGTAGGTTTAATGAGTGGCAGTTCATTAGATGGATTAGATATTGCCTACTGCACTTTTCAGAAAAAAAATGAAGTATGGAATTATACAATTGAACAGGCTGAAACCTTTGAATATACTAACGATTGGCAACAAAAATTAATTGCATTACCACACTCATCAGCATTAGAATTTATTGAAGCAAATACAAATATTGCAAAACTTTGGTCGGGTATGATTAAAGATTTTATTGCAAAAAATAAACTTATAAATATTGATTTTATTGCTTCACATGGACATACTATTTTTCATCAACCATTAAAAAATTATAGTACGCAAATTGGAAATGGCGCTACTATGGCTGCGCTAACTAAACTACCTGTAGTTTGCGATTTTAGAAGCACTGATGTAGCATTAAATGGGCAAGGAGCTCCGCTTGTACCGATTGGTGATATTTTACTTTTCAATAAATATGATGCATTTTTAAATTTAGGTGGCATCAGTAATATTACAATAATTGATGAAAATAAAATTTCGGCTTTTGATATTTCGCCATGCAACCAATGGTTAAATAAAATAGCACAAAGTGTAGGAAAACAATTTGATGAAAATGGAGAAATGGCTGAAGCAGGAAATTGTAATCAACAACTTTTTGATAAATTAAATTCATTTTCTTTTTATC
>JBEEMV010000220.1:0-16438 GCA_041192505.1 Bacteroidota bacterium | reverse complement strand
TACCACAAATTGGTATTGATATAAAATTATCAAAAGAAGATATTGCACAAGCCGTATTTTTAATTGCAACAGGCTTGTTTAAAAAAGCTGTTATCAGCGATTTTATTTCGATAAATTTTGTTGATAGAATTTTTGATAATCCAACTTTATATAGCGGCACCGAAAATTTATTGGGCGTATATGGTTATGCTATGCAAATTTATTGCGACTTCAGTGGCTATAGCGATATGGCAATTGGTGTTGCATTATTATTGGGTTATAGATTAGGAATTAATTTTAATCTACCTTACCAAAGCAGCAGTATTACAGAGTTTTGGCGGCGTTGGCATATTTCATTAAGCAGTTGGCTTCGTGATTATTTATACATTCCGTTGGGTGGCAACAAAAAAGGAAAAATGCGCCAATACATCAATCTTTCGGTAACTATGTTGTTAGGTGGCTTGTGGCATGGCGCTTCATGGAATTTTATTTTTTGGGGAGCTATGCATGGTTTGATGTTAGCCTTAGATAAATTAAAAACAGATTATTTGCATTTACCTAAAAATAAACTGATGCACATATTAGGTATTATTTTCACCTTCAACTTTGTATGTTTTTGTTGGATATTTTTTCGTAGCCCCGATTTTAAAACATCGTGGCAAATAGTATCACAAATTTCAAAAGGTATTAGTTTTAATTTGATACATCAATGGGCGTTGGCTTACCCTGCGGTTTGTATATTATTGATGATTGGCTTCATCACACATTCGTTTCCAATTTTGGTAGAACAAAAATCAATATTTGCCATTTCGAAAATGCATATTGCTTTGCAAGCATTTTTAATTTTTATGGTAATATGGTTGGTGATACAAGTAAAAGGCAGCGATATACAACCGTTTATTTATTTTCAGTTTTAGGTTTACTTGCACTTTAGCTTCGTAACTATAAATATAAGAGTAGCGCAACTTCTACTAGAAATTAATTTTGAAACAAAATCTATTTTCGCTTAAATTTGCATTGTTATGACCGATATCCAATTATACACTCAAATAAACTCACTGCCTAATAGTTTGAAAAAAGAGGTGAGTCATTTTATCGAGTTTTTAAAATCAAAATCAAAAAAAACAGTAGCCATTAAAGAAAGAAAATTTGGTTATGCCAAGGGCTATTTTAAAACGGCAGACGATTTTGATGCACCGCTTGATGACTTTAAAGTGGAATAGAATTATAATAGCACAATCAAAAGTTGAAAAATTGGTTTTGATTTCGAAAGATGAAGCCTTTGCTGATTATGATATTAAAACAATTTGGAAATAGATTCACTTAGCTTCTACGATAAATAAATGAGGGTTCCCAAATTTGTTATTTGCACTAAAACTTATGAAGTACTTATTGATTTTAATATTACAGATTTTTGTTTATTCGTGTTCTTCTGATTCGATTACACAATCAGAAAAAAACGTAAGAATAAAAGATACCACACTTGTGGTTGTTAATATTCCATCTCAAATTTCGCTATCTGATTCTGATGAAAAAATTTTCTTTTTTGTAAAAGGAAAGGACACTTCAAATTGTAAATTACTTGTTAGATTAAACAAAAAAACAGGTAGTGTTTTTATTGAAATATTACCATTGTCTTTTGATGCTTCATTTGGCTCACTTAATGATTCAAGTGTATTAAGGTCTGTGGTATCAAAACATCCAACACCGCTTAGTTACCAGCAACAGTTGAAAGAAATCAGATTGATTCTTGACTCAGCTTCAAAGATTTTCGATTTCAATAAATTAAAAGCAATAAGATTTTCGTCAGAAGAAATTGATGGATTTGCACAGAATATATCTGGTTTATATAAACAGCATTCGAATACAAAATTTGTGAATATTACCAATGAAGAGCTTTCCCCTTTATTAATTAAATCTAATTTTGCAAATGATATTAACAGCCTGCTATTGCCATACAATACTATTATTGATAAGGGTTTTGTGGATGGAATTATATTAATAAAACAAGACAAACTAGACCAAAGCTATTCTTTGGAAGCACCTATTACATTTTTAGCAAAAAGCAGGTAATGTTTTGCTGGCAAGCTTGCAGTGTTGATTTTAGTATAGCGAACTTGTGCCTTAAAATGTATGGAGCTGCATCGCTTAATGTCTTGGCTTCAGTAGTTTTACGGCTATATATTCTACGATTTATCAGAATTTAAAACCTCTTCAATTTTGTAACATACCTCAAGTGTTGGTGATATTATCAAAAACAAAATTATAATGGTTTCGCAAAATGAATTCCTTTTTTGGTAAGCGATGATAAAGATTTTTTGCCTTTGATATAAGCCACAACACTTTCTTTGTCGGCTATCATTTGTGAAAGAGACTTAAGAATGTCGGCTTTTTTTATTCTTTTTTTCATAATGTAAATTAATCATAAAACTTGCAAAAAATAAAGAATCAAGGGTGCAATTTTTAATTAGGGTGCAACTTGTATTTGGCTAAAGCGAAATTACAAACGAAACAATTTATGGTCGGCTGCATATTTTAATAAATCAAAAATTATAAAAAATCCTTTCTAAGGTTTTTTCTACTTTTGCAAAAAACAATTTCATGAATACTACAATTGGTATTGCTGCCGACCATGCAGGATTTGAATTAAAACAAAAAATCAAAACTTATCTTACCCAAAAAGGATTTACCATAAAAGATTTTGGTACGCATGATACCGCTTCGATGGATTATCCTGATGTGGTTCATCCATTATGCAATGCCATTGGTAATAATGAATTTGAAAAAGGAATTTTAATTTGTGGTAGTGCTCAAGGTGTTTCGATGACAGCCAACAAACATTCATTTATCAGAGCAGCTATTTGTTGGAATGTAGAAATAGCAACACTTACAAGGCAACATAACAATGCCAATATAATTTGTTTGCCAGCAAGATTTATAGATGAACAAACAGCCGAAAAATGTGTAGATGCTTTTTTTGCAACAGCATTTGAAGGCGGCCGCCATCAAAACAGAGTTAATAAAATTTCAGTTTGTTGATGCAAATAGCCAGGCTATTTATTGGAATAATAGGTTTTCAATTTTTATTATTGAATGCAAATGCGGCTGTAAAAGATTCAGCAGCCCAGCATATATTTCCGTTTATTCAGCCTTCGGCAAATGTTGATACATCATCATCGCCCAATTTTATAAATGGATTTTTACAATTACCCGATAGCCTTAATCCACAAAGCGTTTATCATTATTATAGTTACGACACATTGCATCTTTCAAAAATAGATTTAACTAAATCATCGTTTTCAAATACTAAAACTATCATTACCGAAATTCCGCAATTGCGCCCACAATCGCCCGAAAAATGGCTATTTTATTTCATCTTGATTTTAGCAGGAATTGTAGTTTTTGTAAAATCTGTTTTTACCAGATATTTTAATGAACTATGGCGTTCGTTTTTTAATTTGAATAATGCCATGCTAATGATGAGGCAACAAGACATTGCTTTTTCGGTTCCAGGATTATTATTATCCATCAATTTTTATGTAGTAGTAGCCATATATATTTTTCTTAAAGTTCACCAATTAAAAATTCAAACACCAATAAACGATGTGGTATTAATCGGCATTTTGGTTTTGTTTATCATGGCTTTTATCATGTTTCGATTTTTTATTTACAGGGCATCTATGATGATGTTTAGTAAAAAATCCGAACTTGAATCTATCAGCTTTATAGATTTAATGCAGCTCGAATTTGCAGGCATAATAATGGTTCCAACGGTTTTGGTGTTGGCATTTAGTAGTTCGGCTATTATAGATTATTTGTGGCTGGCTTCTTATTTATTAATTGCCGCCATTTTAGGATACAGATTAATTTTAGGCTGGCGAATTGGAGGTAGATTAATCTTTCAGAATTGGTTTCATTTTATATTGTATATTTGCAGCGTTGAAATTGCCCCGATTTTAATAATTGTTAAATCAGTTCAATACGCAATAGTGTTGAATTAATCAATTCAGCATTTTGATTTTAAACTTTAAATAAAACTATTTACCATAGTGCCAACAACTACAGTTAAAAAATCAGCAGCTAAGAAAAAACCAGTTGCTCTATCCGTTTCAATAAAAAAAATTGCCACTAAAAAGAAAAATGCTAAGCCCATTATAGTAGCTGCACCAGTGCTACCAATTGTAAAAGGTGAAAAAGTACGAACCATTTTAATAACGCAACCTCAACCTGCTGAAGGTGAAAAATCGCCGTATACCGAAATTTCAAAAAGGTATAAAGTAAATATTACTTTTCAGCCATTTTTCGAAATTCATGGCATTACAGCTAAAGAATTTCGTCGTTATCGTATTCATCTACACGAATTTACATCAGTAGTATTTACTAGCCGCAATGGTATCGATAATTTTTTCAGATTATTAACCGAGCTAAAAACACAGATGAGCAGCGAAACAAAATATTTTTGTACTACTGAATCAATTGCTTTGTATTTGCAACGTTATATTCAATATCGCAAACGTAAAGTGTTTTATGGCGATGGTACAACAAAAGATTTGTTGACTATTATGAACAAACATATCGAAGGTGAAAAATACTTGTTGCCTTGCAGCGAAACTTCAAATCCTGAAATTGTAAACAACTTTAAAAAATATAAATTTGATTATACCGAATCAGTATTTTTTAGAACTGTGCCAAGCCATATTAAGGAATTAAAAGTTGAAACTTTTGATATGATGGTATTTTTTAGTCCATCAGCTATTGAAGCTTTGATTAAAAATTTCCCGAAATTTAAACAAGGTAACACCCGTATTGGAGCTTTTGGCTCTACCACTTGTTTGGCTGTAAAAGATGCTAAAATGAAGGTGCATATTGAAGCGCCAAAGCCCGGTGTACCAAGTATGGCAGCAGCAGTTGAAGAATATTTAAAGAATACAGTAAAATAAAAAGATACTATAAAATAAAAAAGCCTCATCGATGTTGATGAGGCTTTTTTTATGTCATATTACCTAGTTCTGAAATAGTGATACCTAAAATATTCAAATAATATTTCCGTTTGAAAGTATAAATTTACTGAATGCAAAATTTTGTAGAAAAAACAGAAGAAGTAAAACATCATTTTATAAAAAACGATGTTCACTTAGGGTTTAGACGATTGATAGATTGTGCTTTAGAAACACAGCACATGCAAGTGTTTCAGCAATGTATTGAACTAAATGAATGGAAAGAAAATGCAACAACTGATGCCAATGAAATAAATCAAAAATGTATTCAGTTTTTAGATTCATTAAAAAAATATGAAGTAAAAAATAATGCATCAAAAAATATTTTAGCTCAAGCACAAGGCATTGAAAAAAGATTTAATCGTGGCAATTTTAAATTAGGAACAATTGATATTGAAATAAATTTTGGTGATATATGGGGTTTGGTGGGCGAAAACGGAAATGGAAAAACTACGCTGCTGCGTATTTTAGCTAAAGATTTAAGCTATGATAAAGGTTCGATAAAATATTATGCCGATATAAATAGGCTTAATGATTATGATTTACGAACGCAATTAATTTACATACCACAGCGTACACCAAAATGGTTTGGATTGCTAAAAACAAATTTAAAATATACGGCAACTCACTATGGTATTACGGGCAACGAAAATGAATTATGGGTAATGATGATGATTATCAGATTTGGTTTGTATCCTTTTAGAAACCACAACTGGAGCGAACTTTCATCAGGTTATAAAATGCGATTTGAATTGGCAAGAACATTTTTACGAAAACCAAAATTGCTTTTATTAGATGAGCCATTGGCTAATTTAGATGTGCTTTCGCAACAAATTGTGTTAGAAGATTTAAAGTATATGGCAAAAAGCATTTCAAATCCTTTAGGCATTATTCTTAGTTCGCAACAATTATTTGAAGTTGAAAAAGTATCTGATAAAATTATTTTTTTAAAACAAGGTTCGCCAACATTATTGCACGAAAAATTGCAACATGATGAAATTAAAAACTCGGTAATGGTTGAGCTTGAAATTGAAAATAACAGAACCGAATTAGAACAAGCTTTACAACCATTAACACTTACCGATATAAAATTTAATGGCGGACAATATATTGTTGAATACCACCACACCGAAGGATTACAGCCCATGCTCGAACTTTTAATTAAGCACCATATTCGAATAAAATATGTAAGAGATATTTCAACTTCATCACGTAGATTATTTAACGCTTAAACAAACCCAACACGATACATCATGTTTAAAAATTTTCAACAATATTTATTAGAAAACAAACCCATTTATTACCAAACTAAATTTTGGCAAATGATGGGCGTAGCCATTTTTATTTGGTTGTTTAGTTGGGTGTGTGGCTTTATGGCTATTGATGTGGTTGAATTACAGCGTAGCTCAATTCGCAATTTTTACTTTGGTTCGTTTGCCGTAGTACACATTATTATAGTAGTAATTGTATATGTAATATGGGCTTTAGCATTTTTTAAAACCAATGCCATTCAGCATTTTTATCCGCTATCAAAATTTTATCATCATAAATTATTTATACAAATTGTAGTGCCTGCTTTGCTTTTGGTATCAGCTTATTACCCATATACATACGGCATTATAGTGCATACAAAATTAATTTTAAATAAAACAGAACTTATAAATGATGCATTGGTGGCAAACAAAGCGTACCCGTTTTTAGTACAATCTAAAGATGCATATAATTTAGAAGAACGTATTTATCCATCGCCATTTCCTGTTAACATAATTAAAAAAAATGATAACAATGAATGGATGCAGCCAACCATTTTTTACCATGTAAAATATACCAATCATGTAATTGATACCAATGGTTTAGCATATTTTAATCCTGCGATTTGCAACAGCAAAACTAGGATAGAAGGCGATGAATATATTTTATATACATCGCACAACGAATCTATAAAATACGATTCTTGTCATATCGAAAATTATACTTTAGTCGATACGTTTATTATTCCATCTCAACAAATGGTAAAGCATTATCGTGATGTATTAAATTTTTCATCGTTAATAATTCAGCAACAAAACTTGCCACTCGATTCCTTTGTAAGCCTTACAGATAAAGATTATTATCAAAAATATTTAGTTACCGATGTGCATCAAATTGTAAATACAAAAAATGCAAAAGCTATTAACGATAGAATAAATGCATTTTTGGCGGTATGCAATAAATATAAAATTAAGCATACAATTGTACCACAAACTATTACCGATTATTTAATCAAAAATGATTTTAAGATTAGATACAATTTAACAACCAACAACAATTACAATTTAATTTATCCCGAAACCGAAACGGCTGTGGCAGATGAATCAGCAATGGTAGAAACTGTTCGTGAAAAAAATGCAGAAGAAGAAAAATATTTGGGCTATGTTGAGTTTGAATCTATCTCGAATATTTATAACAATTACAATCAAGCCATTCATTACGAGTTTGAAAATGGAATTTGTTGGGTGCTTATTTCTTTAGCATTATTTCTTGCCACGTTTATTGTGTTAGCGCATAGCGTTGATGGTGTTTCGGGTTTGTTAAGCATTCCTGCTACTGGTATCATTTTGTTATTCTGCGGCTTAATTGCCATTACTGTTCATCACGATGAAAGCTTAATATTTATTTATTGTTTGATAGCTGCATGCTTTATTGGGTTTGGGTTTTATAACGTACGTCCCTCATCCATAAGTCGAAGGTTAACTACCATATTTATGTTACTTGGTTTTTATGCTATTCCGTTTTTTGCAACCTTGTTATTTTTTGTCATTCATGAATTTTCGAAAAGTAGAAAACAAAATATGTGTAGTGGCACTTATGATGTGTATGGTTACGAAGCTCAGCCTATGCATATTATTTTGTTAGGCATCTTACTGTTGTTTTTGTATTTGCCATTGCTTAAAAAATTAAAAGCAAAAGCTGATGAGTAGCAAAATTGTGATTAAAGTTTAAACCTTCAAACCTATTCACTAATTTTTTCCCAAGTACCCAGCTTATCCATTTCTACATATGGTTTGCCTTCGGCATCGGTAAATAATGTTTGTACAAATTTAGCATTCCAAACCAATTCAAATTGCTTATAACTAAAGCGGCTATGTACGGTTTGCGAAAACGAATCATCAAATGCTTTTATCAATACTATTAATTCAATATCCATTTCTTCTACATCGTGTTCGGTTTTATTATAGAACGGACTGTTTTCATCAATAGGATGTACGATTGTCCACATCGAAGGCAAAAAATAAATTTTATTTCGTTCTATTTCTAAAGTTACAAACTGACGAGTTGAACCTTTATTTTTGTCCATATAAGCCAACATTACTGTGGCTTCAACTTCAATTACTAAATGCTCTAATCGGTTGGCAATTCTAAACATTACGGCTTTGCCAGTGGCTGCATAAGGCGCTATTACTGCATGTTCGCTAAAAATAAGGTGCGATTTTGGTCGGGCAAATCGCCCATACAACATACCCGTAGCCACCGCAAAAGCTAATAAGCCTGTAAATGATTCGATGGCTGCAACTACATTGGCTGGAAAGCCTTGTGGGTTTACCCTGCCATAGCCTACCGTGGTAAATGTTTGTGTGCTAAAGAAAAATGCTTCGCAAAATTTATCAAAAAAATTGTTGGCAATCATGCCTGTTAAATGTTCAACACCTACCCACAAATAAATAAATGTAAAAGCCAAATTCATTACTGCATAACCAATAAGCAGTATAAATAAAAACGGCACTAAATTTATATTTAGCATGTGATGATACCAGCTAAAAGCATCTAAGCGGCTTTGCCCACGGCGTTCGGTGGTAAACGTACCTGATTGATTTAGCAACCTTGTTTTTTGATTGGCGGTTTTTGTGCCAAACCCTAAATCGTTAAATTTTTCTTTTATCATCAACTAAATCTGTTTTAAGTTTGTTATCGTAAGTGTGTGAAAATAAATCATAAAATATGAAATCAATTTTAATTTTTGCTTTTGCCATTTCAACCGTATTAATGCAACAATGCAATTCAGTTAAACCATCAAAAACAAATGTATCTATCATGGAAAAAACAAACAACGATTCAACAAAGTTTTCGGCAAACAAAGAAGAATTAAAAAACAAATTAACTGATGAGCAATATCGTGTAACACAAACCTGTGGCACCGAACCAGCGTTTAACAATGCTTATTGGGATAATCATGAAAATGGAATGTACAAATGTGTAGTATGCGGCGAACCTTTATTTGATAGCCAAACAAAATTTGATAGCGGCAGCGGTTGGCCAAGTTTTTATAAACCATTAACCGATAAAAATGTAGAAGAACATAAAGATACATCGTATGGTATGGTTAGAACTGAAGTAAAATGTAATCATTGTGGCGCACATTTGGGGCATGTGTTTAATGATGGACCAAACCCAACAGGAATGCGCTATTGCATTAATTCAGCTTCATTGAAATTTGAAAAGAAATAAACCAATTAGGCGTATAAAATTTTAGCAGTAAGTTCTTGCAATAAAGCGCCATCGTTGCCGCCAGTATTATTTACGCCTTTGCTTTTTAAATCGTATTCGTGCAATATGGCAAATACTTTTTCGATACTTTTTACAGAATATGTTTTAGATGCTAAAGCATATTCTTGTAAAATTTTGGCTGGATATTTTGTGTAAATTCCAATGGCAGCTGCAATATCATTTTCTTTCATACCGCTACAATGCTGATAAATAAACAGCTTTGAATAAAAGCCAAACAACGAACCAATAGTCATAACCAATGGGTTTGCTTTTTCATTAGCCATAGTATATTGTACAAATTGCCAAGCCTTATAACTGTCTTTAGTAGCCAAAGCTTTTTGGTATTCAAAAATATTATAGTCTTTGCTAATGCCAATATATTTTTCTACATCTTCGTTTCCTATTTCTTTTTCTTTTGAAATATTGATAAATAGTTTTGAAATTTCGTTGGCTATTTTAGATAAATCGGTACCTAAATATTCTTTTAATAAAGTAGCGGTTTTGGTATTTATTTTATGTCCTTTTTGGCTTACATAATCTTTAATCCAATTTTCTACATCCCACTCCCTTATTGGCTCCGATTTATAATGAGCAATGTAATCGGCTTTGCTTACCAACTTGCCAATTGTTTTTCGTTTATCAAAATCTTTATGCTTGTGGCAAACCACAAAAATGGTTGAAGGTAGCGGCTTTTGAAAGTAAGGCTCTAATAATTCAAACTGTTTTAAATCGGCAGCTTCTTTTAAAATAACTACTTGATAAGCACTCATCATCGGAAATCGCTTTACCGAATCTAACACTTGTTTCCAGGTAGAATCTTTACCATATAAAATAGATTGGTTAAAACTTCTATCGGCTTCGGTTAATGCAGTGGTTTCAATAAGATTACTGATTTCATCAATATAATAAGCCTCTTCGCCCTCTAAAAAATAGATGGGTTTAAGTTTTTTTTGTTTTATGGATGAAACTATTTCGTCGAATTTTAACAGCATGATTGGGCAAAGAAACTATTTTTTTATGAAAAATAATTTGATAGAGTTGGTTTTTTGAAATCTGCTATTATCTTTGCAGTCCATTTTTAAAAAATGCATTCCTGCTTAGCTCAGTTGGTTAGAGCATCTGACTGTTAATCAGAGGGTCTCTGGTTCAAGTCCAGAAGCAGGAGCAAAAAAGGGTTTCAAGAAATTGAAACCCTTTTTTAATTTAATATTATTATCATTCATTAAAATTAAATTATGCAAGCCATTATTATCACCATAGGCGATGAACTACTAATTGGTCAAACCATTGATACCAACAGTGCTTGGATGGGACAAGAGCTAAACAAATTAGGCATTTGGGTTATCGAACGAATTGCTATTAGCGATGATAAACAACATATTATTGATACGCTAAATAAAAATATTTCAAGAGCCGATATAATATTATTTACTGGTGGCTTGGGCCCTACAAAAGATGATTTAACCAAACATGTTTTAACCGAATATTTTAATGGCAAACTGATTTTGAATGATGAAGTATTGCAGCATGTAACCGAAATTTTTTCGAGAAGAAATTTACCTATGTTGGATGTAAATAGGCTGCAAGCTATGGTGCCCGATAATTGCAAAGTTTTATTTAATAAATTAGGAACAGCGCCAGGCATGATGTGGCAAGTTCCCTTCTCTAATGGAGAAGGGTTAGGGATGAGGTGTATTATTGCCATGCCAGGTGTACCGTTTGAAATGAAACATTTAATGCAAACGCATGTATTGCCTATGGTGGCAGCAATTAGTAATTCGCAAGTGCATCATCGTACATTAATTACAGCAGGTATTGGCGAAAGTTTTTTAGCTAAAAAAATTGAACACTTCGAAAACAATTTACCAACAAATATTAAGCTGGCTTATTTGCCAGCAATTGGTATGGTAAAATTAAGATTAACTACTCGTGGCAGTAAAGGTGAAGACTTAGAAACAGCCTTGAATAAACATTTTGAAGCATTAAAAACAGCAGTAAAGGAATATTTATTTGCTGATAACGACGAACTTTTAGAAGTAACAATTGGCAATTTATTATTGCAACACAAAGCCACATTAAGTGTAGCCGAAAGTTGTACAGGTGGTTTTATTGCATCCAAATTAGTAAGCATAGCTGGTAGCAGCCAATACTTTGAAGGCGGTGTGGTTAGCTATTCGTATCAGGCTAAACAAAATTTATTGAATGTAAAAAAAGAAACTTTAGATAAGCATGGTGCTGTAAGCGAAGAGTGTGTGAAGGAAATGGTAGAAGGAACTTTGGCAAAATTTAATACCACTTATGCTATTGCTGTAAGCGGCATTGCTGGGCCCGATGGTGGCACCGAAGATAAACCTGTAGGCACGGTGTGGATTGCTGTAGGTACAAAAAATAAAATAGCGGCTAAGAAATTTAACTTTTCAAAAGATAGATTTAGAAATATTGAACTAACCTATGTATTTGCTTTGAAAATGTTGATGGATGAAATTAATGGTAAAAAATAAGTGCAAACGGGATAAATACAAAAATATATAAAATTGCAAAAGCAAATACTACAGCTGCAATCAAACTAAAACTCAATGCTATTGTCAAGTAGTAAAAAAATGAAAGTCCAAGTATTGTTTTTGAAATTGGTTTGAATTTTTGAAGAATAGCTTTTTTCCATTTATACCAATAACTAATCATTCTTCGTCCTATAAATAGCAGCATTAACATTAGCAAGACTATAAGTGCAAACTCATAGTCATCTTCTCTTGGTTCAATATTCTTGTTATGTTTTATTTCTATTTGTCGCTTTTGGTATAAATGTGCAGAAAGAACTGAAGCAATTGTGCCTAATGCTGCCACTTCTCTGGAATTTATTTTCAATTTTCGTAATTCTATATTTTGTATAGAATCAGAATATGTTGATGGTTTTACCTTTTCAATATCGAACTCATTGTTCGTTTGAAAAGTAGTGTCTAACAAAATTTTGAATCTTTTCTTGTTATTTTTTAAAGAATGAATTTGTTCTTCATCCGCAGTATCCAAAGCACTTTGCAGCCTGCCTAATTTGTTTTTTGGTATTTGAATATCTTCATCCTTATTTTCAGATGTTGTATCAGTAATGCTTACTTTTTTTGGCGTTGGTATTTTGGATTCAATTGTTTTTGGGGTAAGTTTTATCCATTCATAATGGCGCATATATTTTTTCTTAAACAAAAAATATTTTGCTTGGGTATTGGCTGCTATTAGTAGCAATAATAGTAAATACAGAATAATCTTTTTCGTCATGCTAATCGTAAAACTACTTTTTCTTTTTCTGACTAACAAAAACCCATTTAGTTTATTTTCAAATCTTATCTTTGCCGCTCATTAAAAAATAATTTACATGGCTAGAATAGAATTAGTGATGCCTAAAATGGGCGAAAGTATTACAGAAGCTACTATTTTAAAATGGAAAAAAAATGTGGGCGATATGATTGCAATGGATGAAACATTGCTCGAAATAGCTACCGATAAAGTAGATAGCGAAGTGCCAAGCACTGCTGCTGGAAAAGTGGTAGAATTATTATATAAAGAAAACGATGTGGTGCCTGTAGGCAAAATAATTGCAGTGATTGAAGATGCAAATGGTCAACAGTCATCAGTAAGTAGCAATCAGCCTCCCGAATCAAATCGGGACGTAAGCGCAGCACCTGTGGTTGCAGCAGCAGCTGTTGTTCAACCCATAACTAACAACTCAAAACCAGCAACTATTTCAAGCGATAGATTTTATTCGCCATTGGTTTTAAATATTGCTAGGCAAGAAGGCATTAGCATGACTGAGTTAGAAACTTTACCTGGCACAGGGCAAGATGGTAGAGTTACTAAAAGCGATATATTGAACCATGTTAAAAATAGAGGAAGTCAGCCGACGGTTAGCAGTAGCCAGTCAACAGTTAATACAGTTGTAGCGGCAACACCAACTCCAACTATTCAACCAGAAGTTAATAGCCCAAAACCAACAACGGTTTCAGCATCGGGTAATGTTGAAATTATTGAAATGGATAGAATGCGAAAATTGATTGCCGACCACATGGTTCGTAGCAAATCTACATCGCCACATGTTACTTCTTTTGCCGAAGCCGATGTAACTAATTTGGTAAAATGGAGAGAAAAAGTAAAAAAGAATTTTGAAAAACGTGAAGGCGAAAAAATAACTTTCACTCCAATATTTGTCGAAGCTGTAGCAAAAGCATTAAAAGAATTTCCTTATATTAATGCAAGTGTTGATGGCACTTCGATGATTTTGAAACGTGATATTAATGTAGGCATGGCAACCGCTACACCAAGCGGTAATTTAATTGTACCTGTTATTAAAAATGCTGATCAACGCAATTTAATTGGCTTAACTAAAGAGGTAAATAGATTAGCAAATGCAGGCAGATTTAATGGCTTAAAACCTGATGAAACACAAGGCGGCACATTTACATTAACCAATGTGGGCAGCTTTGGTAGCTTGATGGGCACACCAATTATTAATCAACCGCAAGTTGCAATTTTGGCTGTTGGTGCTATTAAGAAAAAACCAGTAGTAGTAGAAACCGAAATGGGCGATGTAATTGCTATTAGGCACATGATGTTTGTAAGTATGAGCTACGACCACCGTATTGTAGATGGTGCAATGGGCGGCAAATTCATTAGCCGTGTGGTTGAATTATTAGAAGCATTTGATGTGAATAGAGAAATATAAATAGAATAAACAATTAAAATAGGAAATATGAATGCTACTTTTTACGAACAATATGCCGATAAGTTTATTACTATGGGTATTGAATTTGCGCCCAAATTATTAGGTGCTGTTGTACTTTATTTTGTTGGCTCATGGGCTATAAAATGGTTGGGTAAATTGATGAACACCGTAATGAGCCAACGCCACTACGACCCATCATTACAAACCTTTTTATCATCATTAGTAAAAATAGTACTCACAGTAGTTTTATTAATTACAGTAGTGGGAATGTTGGGTGTAAACACCACTTCGTTTGCGGCTTTATTAGCTGGCGCAGGCTTGGCTATTGGCGCAGCGTTGAATGGCACATTGGGCAATTTAGCAGGCGGCGTAATGTTGTTGATGTTTAAACCATTTAAAGTAGGTGATTTATTAGAGGCACAAGGCAATGTAGGTGTAGTAACTGACATGGGTATTTTCAGCACCATTATTTTAACACCCGAAAACAAAACGGTGATATTGCCGAATGGCGCATTATCAACAGGTATTATCACTAATCTATCAGCACATGGCTCATTACGAGTTGATTTGGTGATGGCTATTGCGGCTGACCAATCTATTGAAAAAGCAAAATCTGTAGCGGTTGAAACTATGTTGGCAAATGATAAAGTATTAAAAAATCCAGCACCATCAGTTAATGTATTAAAAGCAGGCGATGGGATGATTACATTGGCTGTTCGTCCGTTTTGCAACCAGCCCGATTATTGGGATGTGTACTTTGGTATTACCGAAGCTGTTAAAGAAGCATTTGATAAAAACAATATTGCAGCACCAGTGCCTACCACTATTACGATTAATAAATAAACAAATCTGTTGTGTTGTTTTTAAAATAACTTAACATGATATTAAAATTGAAGTTGATAAAAAAAAGCCGCAAATTAATTTGCGGCTTTTTTTATTTTCCTTTGCCTTGAAAAATGATGAGCACTGTATAAATCATAATTTTAAAATCAAGTGCCAACGACATATTTTCGATATACAATAAATCGAATTTCATGCGTTCAATCATTTCATCAACACTACTAGCGTAGCCAAATTTTACCATGCCCCAGCTAGTTAAACCTGGTTGTACTTTTTGTAAATGTTTGTAAGCTGGCGCATTATTTACAATTTCATTGATGTAAAATTTCCGTTCAGGTCGTGGGCCTACAAGGCTCATATCACCTTTTAAAATATTGATAAATTGTGGTAATTCATCAATGCGCCATTTACGCATTATTCTACCCCAAGGTGTTATTCTGCTATCGTTTTCACTCGATAATGCTGGACCATTTTTTTCAGCATCGGTATGCATGCTTCTAAATTTATAAATTAAAAAAGGCTTGTTGTTTTTACCAATTCTTTCTTGCAAATAAAATATGCTGCCGCTTGATGAAAACTTAACTCTGATGGCTGCAAATATTAAAATGGGCGAAGTAATTATTAAAGCACATATAGATGCAAATACATCTAACATGCGTTTTATTTGGCGTTGCCAATTAGGCATCAACTCTGGATGAATGCCTATCAACACTGCGCCCAATACATGATTCATTTTTACGCTACCACTTAATATATCATACATATCGGGTATGATGCTGATGTTTACTGGTAAATCAGCCAAGGCATTAATGTAAAAATTTAACTTTTCGTGTTCGCTTGTTTCAATTGCAATTATTACTTCTTCAATTTTATATTGTGTAATAATATCGGTTAACTGATTTAACGTTCCTAAGTTTTGAAGATATTTACTTAAGCCGTTTGTTCCATTATTATCAGTATAAATAAATCCTTTAAAAATATAACCAAGGCTTCGTTTTCGATTATCAATTTCTTTATAAATATCAATGGCAATTTTGTTGCCTCCTAATATCAAAGTATTGTAACCAATTTTTCTGTTTACTAATTGACGTTTGGCATACAACAATAAAATGTATCTGAAAATAAATGTGATAATAAAACTAAATGCCCACAGCATTAAAAACGATTGATAATAGCCTTGTACATTTTTTACTTTATCATCTAACAATACAATAAAAAACAAAAATATACTGCCAATGGTGCTAATGATAAAGGTTTTAGCAATTTCGGTTAATCTCGATTTACGATAAACATCAGAATATGAACCTGCAACAAAATAAAGAAACAACCAAAATAAGGGCACAAAAAACAATCCATAAAACAATTGTTTATCGTGCAAATATTGGAT
>JBEEMV010000219.1:0-7576 GCA_041192505.1 Bacteroidota bacterium | reverse complement strand
GTTTTTCATCATCATTTAAATGACGGGTTAAGTTAGGCATATCGCTGTATTTACCTGTTTTTACACCATCGTGTGTAATGCCTAATTTATCATGTAAGAAATTTTCCATACAAGGTAAAATACCAAACACACCAATTGAACCTGTTAAAGTATTTGGCTCAGCAAAAATTGAATCGGCAGCGCAAGAAATATAATAGCCGCCACTTGCAGCATAATTGCCCATGCTAATTACAACAGGCATTTTCTTTTTAGCTAACATAATTTCTCTCCACATAATATCACTTGCTAAAGCACTTCCGCCTGGCGAATTAACACGAATTACCAATGCTTTTACTTTTTCATCTTGGCGTATTTTACGAATCATTTCGGCAAATTTTTCGCCACCAATATTGTCATCATCGCCTTGCCCATCAACAATATCGCCTTCGGCATATACCACTGCAATTTTATTTTTTGATGAACTAAATTTTTCGCCACCACTCATATTGTCGTAGTTTTCGATAGAAACAAACTTCGGATTTTTTTCATCCGTACCCGATGTTTTTTTCAACTCTGCCAACACTTCATCATAATATTTTAAGCCATCCACTAAGCCATATTTTAAAGCTGATGCAGGATTACGAACTAATAATTCTTTGCTAATATTATCTAATGAATCGTAATTCATTTTACGGCTATCAGCAATATTTTTCATAAAATGTGAATAAAATGAGTTGATAAATTCTGTTGTTTGCAATCTATTTGCATCACTCATTTTTGTTAAACGTAAAGGCTCGGTAGCACTTTTAAATTTGCCACAATAAAATATTTGTGGTTCAATTCCCAATTTATCTAATGTGCCTTTTAAAAACATAATATTTACACTCATGCCCGAAAATTCCATTAATCCACTTGGGTTTAAATACACTTTATCGGCTACACTGGCTATGTAGTAGCTCTTTTGCGTCATCACTTCGCCATAAGCAATAATGAATTTTTTAGATTTTTTGAATTCAATTAATTCACGTCTTAGTGCTTCTAAAGTAGCCCAACCCGATTCAACCATTCTGGTATCAATAAAAATTCCGCTTATAAATTCATCATTTTTTGCTTTGCGAATATTGGCTGTAAGTTCTTTTAATCCTAAATTTTTTGCCGTAGCTAAATTTGAAATTGAACTAAAATTAATATCCGAATAATCCATGCGTTCGGCAATTGGTTTATTCAAATTAATGGTTAAAACCGAATGTGGTTCGGCTTCTGATTGTTCAGATTTTTTACTGCTCGAAATGATGGCAGCAATAATAATGAACATTAAAATGGTAAATAATCCTGCGGCAATGATAAAACCTACCATGCTGCCCAATACGATTTTGAAAAATTGTTTCATATAATTTTATACATTTTTATTTTGATAAGATTTAATTGTGTTCAACATCAAAGCTGCTATGGTCATTAATCCTACGCCACCAGGCACTGGCGTTATGTATGAACATTTAGGCGCTACATTTTCAAAATCAACATCGCCATAAATTTTCTTTTCGCCTGCTATTCTGTTAATGCCCACATCAATTATTACAGCGCCATCTTTTACCATATCCGCCGTTACGAAATTCTTTTTACCAATTGCTGCCACAATTATATCAGCCGATTGACAAATTTCTTTTAAATTTTTTGTAGCCGAATGACAAAGTGTAACCGTACAATTACCTGGGTTTGTATTTCGTGAAAGTAGCAACGATATTGGCGTTCCCACAATATTGCTTCTGCCAATTACCACAGCATGTTTGCCTTTTGTTTCAATATTATATCGGCGCAACATTTCCATTATTCCCATGGGTGTAGCTGGTATAAAAGTGTCTTCGCCCAACATTAATTTACCCAAATTTACGGGATGAAAACCATCTACATCTTTTTCGGGTGCAATAGCTTCAATAATATTTTTTTCAGAAATATGTTTGGGTAATGGAAGCTGAACAATAAAACCATCAACGGTTTCATCATTATTCAAATCTGAAATGATTTTCAATAATTCTGTTTCCGAAATATTTTCAGGTAAAACTTTTACAGATGATTGCATGCCCACAGCATCGCAATTTTTTGCTTTGCTGGCTACATACGTTTGCGAAGCAGGATTATCGCCTACTATTACAGCAACCAAATTAGGCACACGTTTACCTTCAGCTATTAAACCATCAATCTGTAGTTTAATTTCTTCTTTTATTTGTGCTGATAAAAATTTTCCGTCGAGCAAATTCATTAATTATATTTTTTATTAACCACAGAGGCACTATGGCACAGAGAAATACATTTTTTTTTCTTTAGTTCTAATAATTTTAATTTAATCTTCTTCCTCATCGTACCCATTTAGTTTTCATTTAAAATAAATAACCACAGAGGCACTATGGCACAGAGAAATACATTTTTTTTCTTTAGTTCTAATAATTTTAATTTTAATCTTCTTCCTCATCGTACCCATTTAATTTCCTTTTGAATCCATTTACCAACTTACTTACATTGAAGTTGATTAAAAGCCCTAACCTTTTATCCATCAACTTTAAATAGGTAATTAGTTGTGCTTCATGAACAGGCAATAATGACTCAACAGCCTTTAGTTCAATAATAATTTCATCTTCAACTAAAATATCAATTCTGAAAGAAAAATCTAGTTTTTCGCCTTTATAAATAATAGGCAATTCAACTTGTCTTTTACATTTTAAGCTTCGGTTTTCTAATTCTTTAAGCAAACAAATTTCATAAACTGTTTCTAATAATCCTGGACCTAATTGCCTATGAACTTCGATAGAAGCATCTAAAATTTTTGCTGAAATTTTATTTCTTTCTTCTTGGGTCATGTTTTATTTTTTTCACCACAGAGACACAGTGACACAGAGTTTTTATTCTAACTATTTCTCTGTGCCTTTGTGCCTCTGTGGTTAATCTTGTATTTGAATTTAACAAAATCAACTCTGTGCCTTCGTGCCTCTGTGGTTAATCCTGTATTTAAATTTAACAAAATCAACTCTGTGCCTTTGTGCCTCTGTGGTTAATCTTGTATTTGAATTTAACAAAATAACTCCGTGCCTCTGTGGTTAATCCTGTATTTAATCCAGTTTCAACACCGCCATAAACGCCGATTGCGGCACTTCAACCGAACCAATTTGTTTCATTTTCTTTTTGCCTTCTTTCTGCTTTTCTAACAATTTTCGTTTACGAGAAATATCACCACCATAACATTTGGCAGTTACATCTTTTCGCATAGCCGATATAGTTTCACGAGCAATTACTTTTGCGCCAATAGCTGCTTGTATGGCTATTTGAAATTGCTGACGAGGCAATAATTCTTTTAATTTTTCGCAAATTTGTTTACCAAAAGCATGCGCTCTTGTGAAATGAATTAATGCAGATAAAGGATCAACAGGTTCGCCATTTAATTTCAAATCCATTCTTACTATTTCGGCAGTTCTATAATCTAAAGGATGATAATCAAATGAAGCATAGCCACGGCTTATAGATTTTAATTTATCATAAAAATCGAAAACGATTTCTGCCAAAGGCAATTCAAAAATCATTTCAATTCGTGTAGTAGTTAAGTAAGTTTGATTCATCAAAATACCACGTTTATCCATGCACAATTTCATAATCGCACCAATGTATTCGGGCTTGCTGATGATAGAGGCTTTGATAAAAGGTTCTTCGCAATAATCTAATTTGCTGGGGTCAGGAAATTCGGATGGATTATTAACTGTATGTTTTTTGCCATCGCTTGTGTAGGCTATGTAGCTTACGTTTGGAATGGTGGTAATGACCGTCATGTTAAATTCACGTTCCAATCTTTCTTGCACAATTTCCATGTGTAGCAATCCTAAAAATCCGCAGCGGAATCCAAAGCCAAGCGCAGCACTACTTTCAGGTTCATAAGTTAACGACGCATCATTCAATCTTAATTTATCAATGCTTTCACGAAGCTCTTGATAATCATCGGTATCAATGGGGTAAACACCTGCAAACACCATTGGTTTCACGTTTTCAAAGCCATCAATTCCTTTATCACATGGATTATTTACCACCGTAATCGTATCGCCCACTTTTACTTCGTGGCTATCTTTGATGCCTGTGATAATATAGCCCACATCGCCAGCACTCAATTGCGGTTGTGGTGAAAGTTTCATTCTTAAAACACCTACTTCATCGCAAAAATATTCCATGCCTGTGTTTACAAATTTCACTTTATCGCCCTTTTTCAAAGTGCCATTCATGATTTTGAAATAGGCAATAATGCCACGGAAAGAATTATAAACAGAATCAAAAATCAAAGCTTGCAAAGGTGCATCTACATTACCTTTTGGCGATGGAATACGAGCCACAATGGCTTCTAAAATTTCGGGAACACCTAAACCAGTTTTGCCGCTGGCAGTCATTATCGAATCACGTTCGCAACCAATTAAATCAACAATTTGGTCTTTCACTTCTTCAATCATCGCCCCATCCATATCAATTTTATTAATTACAGGAATAATCTCCAAACCACTATCCATAGCCAAATACAAGTTGCTTATGGTTTGTGCTTGAATGCCCTGTGTGGCATCTACCAACAACAATGCGCCTTCGCAGGCAGCAATGGCTCGGCTCACTTCATAACTAAAATCAACATGACCTGGGGTATCAATTAAATTGAGTACATATTTTTCGCCTCTCAACACTAAATCCATTTGAATAGCATGGCTTTTAATGGTAATGCCACGTTCTTTTTCCAAGTCCATATCATCCAACACTTGGGCTTGCATCTCCCGTTGGGTAACGGTTTTGGTAGTTTCTAATAATCTATCGGCAAGTGTACTTTTGCCATGGTCTATATGTGCAATAATGCAGAAATTTCTTATATTTTTCATTCGGGCGCAAAGATAGATTTTTGAAGCAAATTTTGTTGAATTGCGATGGGTTATTTGTTATCAATTTTAATGAAATGATAGCTGAACCTTTCAAATTCACAAATAAAAAATTTACCTTCGCCGCCATTATGAAATTAATAGACGATTATAGAAAGCTTTTATCAGTAACAAAAGACGCAGAATTAAAGGAATTAAAAACCATTTATCGTAATGCAATGAAGGATTGCCATCCTGATAAATTTGCAAATGATGAACCTGGAAAATTGGCAGCCGAAGAGAAAAGTAAGTTAATAATTGAGGCATATCATTTTTTGGTAAGCATAGCACCAGAAACTATTGCAGCAGGTTTAGAGCAATATAATCAAACAATTAATATGGCTGGCATTGAAGATTTTCAATTTAAAAGTCAAAAATTAACTGTAACATTTACAGATGGAAATAGTTATGAATATTTTGATGTTCCTAAAGCTGTTTATGTAAAATTAGTGAATGCGCCTGCACAAGCTCGTTTTGCCCGTCGTCATATTTTTACCGAATTTGTTTATCGTAGTGTAAATAAATTAGTAACAGAATAATTTATCGGTACTATTTCAATACAAATTGAATAGTGTGTCGTGATTTTTGTTCCACCAAAATTTCTTTTCCGTTGGTCAATTCGGCAATTGTTGAATCGTTGTAGTGCCTAATGGTAGCTAATTCTAAGCCTTCATTAAGCAATACTTTAAATTCAAAATGCAAAGCATCTACTACTTCGTTTATTCTGTCGTTGGCATCAACGCAGCAACTGAAGCTGATAGCGCCATTTTGCATCACATTCATTCTAATGCGATAAGTGGCAAATACTTCAAATATTTTTTGCAAATGCTTTTCGCCAATAAATGAAAAATCACGGGTTTGAATACTCATCAAAACCTGATTTTCTTTTAAAACTTTAATAGCAGGGTAGGGGATAAATTTATCTGTTTCAAAAATAGTAGTTCCCATTTTATCCGAATCAATAAACGACCTTACATGCAATGGAATTTTTTTATTCTGAATCGGTTTTATAGTTTTTGGATGAATCACTTTTGCACCATAAAATGTCATTTCTATCGATTCGTAATAACTTAATTCCGAAATAATTTCAGCATCGGCAAATTGTTTTGGATCGGCATTCATCACACCTGGCACATCTTTCCAAATGCTCATTGATTCAGCATTTAGGCAATAACTAAAAATTGATGCCGAATAATCCGAACCTTCTCTGCCCAATGTGGTGCTAAAATTTTCTTTGGTTGAACCTATAAAACCTTGTGTGATAATAATTTTATTTTCATTTAATAAAGGCAACAAATTATGGGTTACATTTTTTTCGGTTTCTGTCCATAAAATATTTACATCACGATAGTTTGCATCCGTTTTAATTAATGTTCTTGCATCCATCCAATGTGCATTAATGCTGCATTTTTGTAAATAGGCTGCTACAATTGTGGTAGATAATAATTCGCCAAAACTTACCATTTGATCGTAATAAAAATCGTAGATGGTAAATGGCGATTGATTTAATTTATCTTCTAATTGTTTACATAAATCATCAACAATGGTTTCATCTAATTCTAAATCTTTAATGATTTGAAGATGAGTTTGTTTTAATTGATGCAGCAATGAAATAGCAGTTGCAGTATCTTTTTTAAACCAATGTTGTGTTATTTTTTCAATAGCATTAGTTGTTTTGCCTAATGCTGAAACTACTACTAATAAAGGTTTTGAAGAATGTTTTGAAATAATATGGGATACATTTTTTATACTATTTGCATCCTGAACCGAAGCCCCCCCGAATTTAAAAACTTGAATCATTTTGTTTTTCCCCCGAATTAAAATTTTATAGAACTATTTTTTTGCAAAGATAATTTAATTGAATCAACTGAATATTAAAGGCTTTAAATTTTTTATTCCACTTTCTGAAATTATCTTTGAAAACAAAGAAACTTTTTAATGCAAATTTTACTTACAACCCTTAATGCCAAATACATTCATATTAATTTAGCGATTAGATTAATGTATCAATTAAATAAAAACCATGAAGGATTGGCTTGGAAAGAATTTACGATAAATGAAGATAGAGATAAAATAGCCGAAAACTGCAAAGCCTTTGATGTGGTATGTTTTAGCTGTTATATTTGGAATATTACACCAACATTAGAAGTAGCCCGAAAAATAAAAGCATTAAATCCTGCTATAAAAATTATGTTGGGTGGGCCCGAAGTGAGCTACGAATGGCAGGAAATTATTGCCAATGAAAATATTGATTTTATTATAACTGGCGAAGGCGAAATTCCGTTTGCAGATTTTTTACAATCATATCCCGATGTGAAAAATGTACCTAATTTAATTTCAAAAATAGATGGCGAAGTGCATTACAATCCACAAAATGTAATGTTTGAATTGGAGAATTACAAACATCTAAACCCCTACATTGATGATAAACCAGAAGAATTAAAAAACAGAGTTTTATATATCGAAACATCTCGTGGATGCCCTTATAAATGTGAGTTTTGCTTGGCAAGTTTAGATAATAAAGTTCGGTATTTACCCATCGAAAATATTAAATCGAATTTATTTTATTTGATGCAACATGGCAGAGTAATTAAATTTTTAGATAGAACATTTAATGTAAAACGAGATTTTACGATTGATATTTTTCAATTTATTTTAGATAATCATAG
>JBEEMV010000218.1:0-4559 GCA_041192505.1 Bacteroidota bacterium | reverse complement strand
GTGATGATAAAATCAGCAGCAAATATGCGGTGCAATTGTGGCAAGGTGGATTGGGTTTGCCTGATAGAGATTATTATTTTGAAAATGATGCTCGTACTAAAATGATTCGTGCAGAATATTTGAAGTACATGACTAACATTCTTTCGATGACGCAAATTGCTGATGCTGAAAAATCTGCAAAAGAAATTGTAAGCTTAGAAACCGCTTTAGCTAAGGCTTCACGTAAATTAGAAAATTTAAGAGACCCTTATAAAAATTACAACAAAATGACTTTGGCAAAAGTAGATGCCATGACGCCATCATTCAAATGGAATGAATTTGCAACTGCTTTTGGTTTGAAAAATGTAGATACAATGATTGTTGGTCAGCCCGAATTTGTAAGTGCATTTGAAAATGCTTTGCATCAATTTCCTCTTTCTGTTTGGAAAAACTATTTCAAATTTCATTTAGTGAATGAATACGCTCCTTATTTATCATCAAATTTCGAGAAAGAAAACTTCCATTTCTTCTCACAAATATTTGGTGGTGTGAAAGAACAAAAGCCTCGTTGGAAAAGAGTTGTGGAAAATACCGATGGTTTGTTGGGCGAATTAATAGGGCAGGTGTATGTGAAAGAATATTTGCCTGCTGGCGCAAAAGAAAAAATTACGGAGATTGGAAAAGCCATTGCTGAAGTTTATGCCGAACACATCAAAGCGTTGGATTGGATGAGCGATAGTACCAAACAAAAAGCATTGTATAAGTTGAGCAAAATAACGATGAAAATGGGTTATCCCGATAAATGGAAAGACATGAGCAATTTGAAAATTAATAAAAACAGTTATGCTGTAAATGTTATGGCATGTAGTATTTGGCAACATGAATATAACACCAATAAATATGGTAAACCTGTTGACAGAACAGAATGGAACATGACACCGCAAACCTACAATGCTTATTATGATCCTACTAATAACGAAATTGTGATACCTGCTTGCAATATTATTGTACCAGGTTATGAAGGCAGAATGCCTGATGATGCTGTGTTGTATGGTGTAATTGGTGGCAGCACCATTGGTCATGAAATTACACATGGCTTTGATGACCAAGGCAGTCAGTATGACCCTGAAGGAAATTTAAGAAATTGGTGGAGCAAAGAAGACAAAGCCAAATTTGATAAAAAGACTAAACAAATTGTGGCACAATTCAACCAATATAAAGTATTGGATAGTTTGAAAATAAATGGCGAAGCCACACAAGGCGAAAACATTGCCGACTTAGGCGGTGTGGTGATGGGCTACGAAGCTTTCAAAAAAACTAAACAAGGACAAAGCACCGAAAAGATTGGTGGTTTAACGCCCGATCAACGCTATTTCTTAAGTTATGCTTATAGTTGGATGGTGCAAATGCGCCCCGAATCAATGGCACGAAGAATTAAAACTGATGTGCATTCGCCTGCTGAATACCGTGTGATTGGACCAGTAAGCAACAACGAAAACTTTTATAAAGCGTTCAACATTCAGCCTAATCAATTCATGTATCGCAATGATAGTATGAGGGTGAAGATTTGGTAAATCAATTTATGAATGTTGATTTATGAATGATGAATTAAAACTTTCCAAGTTTTAAAAACTTGGAAAGTTTTTGTAACCAAAGATACTAATGCTAAAGCTTTACGTGGCTTCGATTCAACAAACAACAACCTAACTCTTACAAAAAATATATAAGTTAAGAATGATTAAAACTATTATTCTAATTTTATTTTTAACAGTTGCTTTTACAAGTTGTATTGATTTGATTGATAAACGTGCAGATAAACATGGTGCTTCTGATAACATTGCAATGTCAAAATTAAATAAGTTTTACAAAGTAATTTATTTGCCAAATCAATTTGAATTTACACTATTAGATGGTTCAGTTGTTAAAATTGATACAGCTTGGGCAGAAAAAATGTGGACTCATGACAATAATGGTAAACCAAAATTATCCAACGATTTTGGAAGCAACTTTATCATACCAATAAAAAAACAGGAGTTTGATAAATTTCTTTTCGATTTTATTTTAGCCGATACATCTAACGAATATATGACTACTGGGCTTGAAGAGAAAAGACGTGTATTATACCCAAGCAATTTATTTGACACAATTAAAATAATTTTGCAACAAAAAAATCCCAAAAAAGAATATGGTTGGATGGCTCCAATAAAAACGGATACAATTTTGTTTACAAAACAAACACAATGTTATTGAATATCAAGATAGTTTCAATACAAGCATAAATTCTCAAACTACACCTCAACTAAAAGCAATTTCTGATTAAACAAAATAGTACTTTGTATATTTTATTTTTAATAGCATTAATAATACTGATTTGTGTGAACTGGATAATAAAAAAGTATACTCAAAAAAAAGCTACGCAATGTGCGTAGCTTTTTTTTGATGGAAAAGATATTTATTGTTTGTCTTTAGCGGCAGTGTTGCTGCCTGGTTTGTAGCCCATTTCTTTTAAAATATCGTTGCTTTTATCTAATGTAGGGTTGGTATAAAGTAATGCACTTCCACCTGCCGATTTATCAAATACTAAATCCCAATTTTTACTTTGTGCTAATTTTTGAATAGCATCATAAATTTTATCTTGTATTGGTTTTACTAAGTCTTGGCGTTTTTTAAATAAATCACCTTCGTAACCAAAGCGTTGTTTTTGTAAATCTTTTACTTTCTTTTCTTTATCCATAATTTCTTGTTCACGTTTTTTCTTCATATCGTCTGAAAGCAAAACTTGTTCAGCCTGATAGTTTTTATACATATCATCAATCTCTTTATACTTGGCCTCAATTTCTTTTTGCCAACCTGATGAAATATCATCTAATTGTTTTTGCGCTTTTGCATATTCGGGAATGTTTTCTAAAATATACTTAGTATCAACATAAGCATATTTTTGTGCAAATACTGATGAAGAAAAGAACAGAATGGAAATGATTACTACAATCTTTTTCATAAATAATAATTTTGTTTGTAAATGAAATAAATGTTTTTTTGAAATGAAATTATTCAGGCTCGAAACCTAATATAATATTGAATTTACCAGCATCAGCAAGCTTAGTTCCTTTGTTTGTAATACCAGGATGTAAATTGCCGCTGCTATCATAGTAGTTATCAAAGCGAATGCCATAATCAACCCCAAGCAAACCAAACATGGGTAAAAAAACACGTAAGCCTAACCCAGCCGAACGATTAATTTTAAATGGGTCATAATTTTTAAAACTTGTCCATGCATTAGCTCCTTCTACAAATGCTTGCGCATAAATGGTACTGGATGGATTTAATGAAATAGGATAACGTAATTCCATGGTAAATTTATTAAATAAAGCTGCATTTCGGGTTGATGTAAAAACATCGTATCCACGAAGTGCTACTATTTCTAATCCATATTGTCTGTAGCCTGTAATACCATCGCCACCTACTTGAAAGCGTTCGAATGGTGATGAACCAGTTTTAGAACTATAGCTACCCAAGAAGCCAAATTTAGCTGCTGTTCTTAATACCAATTTTTTACTTTTCTCTAAAGGTGTAAACCATTCAGATGTAATTCGCCAACGATGATATTCTACAAATTGATACCGTTGAGCATCAGTAGCCGTTTCATAATTTAATCCATTAAATAAAGAGTAGGGTGGTGTAACTTTTAATGATAAAGCTACCTTTGAACCGCTTTGTGGATAAAGTGGTTGATTGATTGATGAACGTGCAATTGTTTGTTCGAAATTAAAATTATTTGCTACACCATTTGAAATAGGAATATACGCTGTGCTTTGATTGGTTAGGTAATATCGTTCGATATTAATTCCATTTATCCATGTAAAATAATCATCAGGAAATCTTAATCGTTTTCCGATACTTGCCGAAACGCCTACTGTAAGCTGGTTTCCTTTTACGCTACTTACTGTGGTATTATATTTTGTACCAAATAATGCTACCGATAATGAATTTGGTTTTTTGCCACCTAACCATGGTTCGGTAAATGATAATGAGCCCGATTGGTAAAGTGTGCCTGTGCTTTGAATTCTTAATCCAAGCTTTTGTCCATCGCCACTTGGTAGCGGTGTCCAAGCTGATGCTTTTCTGAAATTCCGAGTAGAGAAATTTGTGAAATTAAATCCTAAAGTGCCTATTAACCCAGTGTATGCACCACCATACCCAGCTTGTAGTTCAATTTGATCAGTTGATTTTTCTTCTACAGTATATTCAATATCCACTGTTCCATCTTCGGGATGAGGAATAGGAGTGATGCCAATTTTTTCTTGATTAAAATATCCTAAAGTAGCTATTTCACGATTTGAACGAACAATATCGCTACGGCTAAATTTTTGACCAGGAATGGTTCTTAATTCTCGTCTGATTACATTCTCGTTTGTTTTTTCATTGCCTTTAATAATTATTTTATTGATGGTGGCTTGCTTGCCTTCGTAAATTCGTACTTCCATATCAATCGAATCATTTTCAACTGCTATTTCGCTTGGTGTAATTTGAAAAAATAAGTATCCATCATCCATGTATAATGAGCTTACATCGGTACTATT
>JBEEMV010000217.1:0-27746 GCA_041192505.1 Bacteroidota bacterium | reverse complement strand
AAATCGCTCCATTTTTCGCCAACTGTAGTAACTTTTTCGCCATTAAATTTTGATACAAATTGTTCGGCTTCGGGCAATTTTGCTCTATCATCGCAATACAATGAAACCACTACAAATTTTTCATTCAGCAATTTAAAAATCTCTGGTTTGTTCCAAACTGTTTGTTCCATCTTGCGGCAGTTAGCACAATTCCAACCTGTAAAATCTAAAAACAAAGGCTTGTTTTGTTCTTTCGCAATTTTACTTGCTGCTTCAAAATCGTGGTAACAATTTAAGTTTAATGGACACTCTTCTTTATGCCCTGCTGTTTTACCATCTATTGATACAGCAGCATTATTGTTGGTTGGCATTTTCCATTCTTTATAAAATTCGGGTGGCGGAAAGCCGCTAATAATTTCAAGTGGAGCACCCCATAAACCTGGAATTAAATACACTGTGAAAATGAATGCAAGTATAGCAAACATCAATCGCCCAATTGAAAGATAAGGCGCATCGCTATCATGCGAAAACTTTATCCAACCCATTAAATAAACGCCCAACAACCCAAATATTACAACCCACGAAGCGATAAAAATTTCTCGGGTAATAATATGCCATTGAAAAACTAAATCGATATTAGATAAAAATTTTAATGCCATTGCTAATTCTAAAAAGCCAACGCTTACTTTAAATACATTCATCCATCCACCCGATTTTGGTAATGAATTTAACCAACTTGGAAAAATAGCAAACAAGGTAAATGGTAATGCAAAGGCTAATGAAAAACCAAACATTCCCATGATGGGTCCTGATTTTGAACTGGATGAAACCATTGCTGTAAGCAAACTTCCCATGATTGGTGCCGTACACGAAAACGAAACCAACACCATGGTAAATGCCATAAAAAATATTCCAATTAAGCCACCTTTTTCAGATGCTTTATCAGTTTTATCAACCCAACTGCTAGGCAACGTAAGTTCGAATGCACCAAAAAACGATAAGGCAAATGCTACAAATATTAAAAAGAATAAACCATTCAACCAAGGGTTTGTAGCCAATTGATTGGGTGTAGATGAATTGCCCAAAAGGCTTACCAACAAGCCAATAGAAAGAAAAATAGCAATCATTGATAAACCATAAATCATGGCATTGCTAATTCCTTTAGCCCTTGTTTTACTTTTTTTAGTAAAAAAACTTACGGTTAACGGAATCATTGGATATACGCATGGCATAAGCAATGCGCCCAAGCCGCCCAACAATCCTTTTAAAAATATTTTCCAAATAGAATCGTGTGTAGTTACAGATGTTTCATCGCTTGCACTTGTGTTTGATGTTGATGATGTAATTTCTGTTTTTGTGGTTTGTGTTGCAGCTTTATTAGTCGTATCAACAATTGGTGCAGCGCTTTGTGTGCTTGTGTTTTCTTCTTCTTTTACTTCAAAAAAATAATCTTTATCTCGTGGTGGCATACAAGTAGATTCATTGCAAATGCCATAAGTTGTAGCACATTTAATCTTTGTAGCTTTTGCTTTTAATTTTATTTTTTGTTCGAAAACTACATTGTTTTTGTAGTATTCTAATTTCACTTTTGCATCAACAGGGTCGGGCTCGTTTAATAATTTTCCAATTTCTTTTACATTGCCTATTAATTCATAATCTTTCGATTTTTGAAAATCAAATACTGCTGGTGTTCCAGTTGCATTAGGGTCTAAATGTTGAGTAAAAACATGGTGCTTATCTGGAATGCTAAAATTAAAGCGTAATACAAATTCATTATTACCTAACGATTTTGTTTCTGTTGTAATTTTTGCTGGCAACAAAGGTTCTTCGGCATTTGTTTTATTAATACTAAAACTCAAAACGGTTAACAGCAACGAGCAGAAAAGAAAAAGTTTTTTCATCCCTTAATTAAGATTGATTAATTTATTAGAAAGTGCAATTTCGATAAACAAACGTAATATTCGAAATTTTAGATTTTTATTTTTGTTAGTCAACTTTTAATTTTTCAAAAGTCTGGCCATATAAAAACCATCAAAGCCAAACTCGGATGGATAAATCATTTTTTCTTCGGCTAATGAAAAGTTTTTGTTGTTCGTTAAAAATGTTTCAATCTGTTTATTGTTTTCCGAAGGCAACAAACTACAGGTGGCATACACCATCATTCCACCTTTTTTCAACATACCCGAATAGCGCTGAATAATATCTTGTTGAGTTATTTTAATTTGCTTAATAAAGTTAGGATCAATTTTGTATTTAGCATCAGGGTTGCGTTTCAACACACCCAATCCACTACAAGGTACATCCAACAAAAGCCTGTCGGCTGTTTCATGTAAGCGTTTAATCGTTTTCGAATTTTCAATCCATTTTGTTTCAATAATAGATACACCATTTCGTTTCGAGCGGCGCTTTACTTCTTCCAATTTTTTAGCTTCAATATCCATAGCAATTATTCTTCCTTTGTTTTGCATCAAAGTAGCTATGTGTAATGTTTTGCCACCAGCACCAGCGCAAGCATCAATCACTCTCATACCAGGTTCAACTTTTAAAAACGGAGCAATTAATTGTGAGCCTGCATCTTGCACTTCAAACCAACCATTTTTAAATAATTGATTGCTAAATAAATTTCTACGTTGTTTTAAAATCAAGGCTTCGGGCATATTTTCTACCAATCCAATTTCCATTTGTTCTTTTTCAAATTCTGCTAAAAGTTGATGAACAGATATTTTAATGGTGTTGGTTCTAATTACAACTTCGGCCATTTTATTCATAGCCGCCAATTCGGTTTCCCATCTTTCGCCAATTTCTTCAAATGCAATAGCATCAATAGTATCATCAATTGAATATTGAATACTGCGACTAAAAATTTCTCTATCACGTTGAAGAATTACATCAATGTTTAAATCGGCAAACTCTGTCCAATCGGGCACTTCAAAGGTTTTGATTATCCAATAAACGCCAAACAATTCGGTTAAAGTAGCTTCATCAAATGTTGCCTCTTTTTCTAAAATAGCCCATAATCTGCGCCATTGCCTTACCATATCAAACACACTTTCTGCCACAAAAGCCCTATCACGGCTGCCCCACTTAGGGTTATCGTTAAATAAATATTCAATTACCTTATCGGCATGGTATCTTTTTTCAAAAATATTGCGAAGCGATTGTGTAATGCCTTTTACTAAATTAGGGAAAAGTTTCAATGTGATTGGATTTGATAAATGCTAAATAAAAATGCTGCAAAACTAAAAAAGCGTAAATCTTCAACTAAGAAAATTTACGCTTTTACTAATATTTTAAAAAGCTGTTATGCTTTAATTTCTACTTCAACGCCACTTGGCAATTCTAACTTCATTAATGCATCAACAGTTTTTGAAGTTGATGAATAAATATCCATTAAACGTTTGTAAGTACAAAGTTGAAATTGGTCACGAGACTTTTTATCAACGTGTGGACTACGGTTAACAGTGAAGATTCTTCTATCTGTTGGTAACGGAATAGGACCGCTTACTACAGCGCCTGTTACTCGAACTGTCTTAACGATTTTTTCAGCTGATTTATCAACTAAATTGTGGTCGTAAGATTTTAATTTGATTCGGATTCTTTGTGACATCGTTTAAATGAACTTTTTTGTATTTTTTGGGAAGGCAAAGATAATAGCTGTTTTTGATTTACCAAATTTATTTTTAGGTTTATTTTTTTATTTTCAAATAAGAGACTGCTTAAAAATAACATTTCTGTTTACCAATGGTAGTCATCCTGAGCTTGTCGAAGGATTTTCGAGTAACCGCTTTATTACAAAATGGTTCGACATGTTATAGTGAGCCTGTCAAACTATCACCATGACAATGCGATAACAAACTTTTTAAATAATTCTTAAAAAGTATCTAAGTACTCAAATATATTTTTGTCTTTTTGTTGTTGGTAAATAAAATTTATGCAAAACATAACGGGGGAATAGTTAACCCCAAAATAGTTTCTATAACTCGTACTGTTTTTTCTACCTACCTTTGGCGCTTCAAATTTTTAAATTCATGTATCCAAATCTTGCCTATCTGTTCAACGATATTTTCAACAATACTTTACCGCCTTGGTTAAGTAGTTTTTTACAAGTGTTTAATATTTTTGGAATTATGTTAGCGCTATCATTTGTAGCTGCCGTAATTGTTTTAAAAAAAGGATTAATACAAAAAGCAGACGAAGGCAAATTGAAACCGCTATTTCGTACACAAACAATTGGCAAACCTGTACAACCTACCGAATTAATATTTAATGGATTAATGGGTTTTTTGTTGGGCTATAAATTAGGATTATTGATTACCGATTTTTCGAATTTTACAAACGATATACAAGCCGCCGTTTTTTCATCAAAAGGAAATATTTTTACTGGAATTTTATTGGCAGGCATTTTTGCTTATTGGCTTTATGCCGAAAAAAAGAAACTACAATTAGCCGAACCAAAAGAAGAAAAAATAACATTACATCCTAAAGATTGGGTAGGCGAAATATTTATCCGAGCAGCCATTGGCGGCATTGTTGGCGCAAAGATTTTTCACTTGTTTGAATATTGGAGCGATTTTACTTCTGACCCATTGGGTATGTTGTTTAGCGGCGCAGGCTTAACTTTTTATGGTGGTTTAATTGTAGGATCGGGTGCTGTGATATATTGGATTATTAAAAACAAAATTTCATTTCATCAAATAGTTGATGTTACAGCGCCTTGTTTAATGATTGCTTATGCTGTGGGGCGTATTGGTTGCCAAATGGCTGGCGATGGTGATTGGGGAATTTTTAATACAGCCTATGCTGTTAATGAAAATCAACAAGTGGTGGCTGCGGCTTCGCCAAATGATTACCATCAAACGTTTCAACAACATACGATGTATTTTGATACTCATTTTGAAGATACATCAAAAGTGCCAGTTGCATATTTTAAAGGACCTGCATTTTTACCAAATTGGCTCTTTGCTTATAACTATCCACACAATGTAGGCAACGAAGGCATAGCCATAAAAGATTGTACAGGCAAGTATTGTGGGGTTTTGCCACTACCTGTTTTTCCTACGCCATTGTATGAATTAATAGCTTGCTTTTTCTTGTTTTTAGTGTTGTGGGCTGTTCGAAATAAATTAAAATATCCAGGCAGATTATTGGCTTTGTACATGATTTTAAATGGAGTAGAAAGATTTTGTGTAGAGCAAATTAGAGTAAATAGTGTGTATCATTTTTTAGGAATAAATCCTACACAAGCCGAAATCATTGCTGTTGCATTAATAGTTGGTGGAATTATTTATTGGATGATGGCTCCAAAATTCGCCACTAAAAATTCAGCATAAATAGTTTTAAACTTTACTGTGTATTTATTTACTTTTGCGTTCTTCAAAAAAAATTAAATTATAAACAAAAACAAAAATGGGATATTTATTTACATCCGAATCAGTTTCGGAAGGGCACCCGGATAAAGTAGCTGATCAAATTAGCGATGCGTTGATTGATAACTTTTTGGCTTTTGACCCAAACAGTAAAGTAGCTTGCGAAACATTGGTTACAACTGGGCAAGTAATATTAGCTGGCGAAGTAAAATCAAAAGCTTATTTAGATGTTCAAGAAATTGCTCGTGAAGTAATTCGTAAAATTGGATACACTAAATCGGAATATATGTTTGAAGCCAATTCATGCGGCATTCTTTCAGCTATTCACGAACAATCGGCCGATATTAATCAAGGCGTTGATAAAAAGAAAAAAGAAGAACAAGGTGCTGGCGACCAAGGAATGATGTTTGGTTATGCTACCAACGAAACCTCTAACTATATGCCTTTGGCGTTAGATTTAGCACATGGTATTTTGTTAGAATTGGCAGTATTGCGCCGTGAAAACAAAGCCATAAAATATTTACGCCCAGATGCAAAATCGCAAGTAACATTGGAATATAACGATGACAATGTGCCTGTTCGTATTGATGCTATTGTAGTATCAACACAACACGATGATTTTGATACAGAGCCCAAAATGTTGGCTAAAATAAAAAAGGATATTGTTGAAATTTTGATTCCAAGAGTGAAGAAAAATTATCCGAAATATGCGCATTTATTCAATAACAAAATTGCTTACCACATTAACCCTACTGGTAAATTTGTAATCGGTGGCCCACATGGTGATACAGGTTTAACAGGCAGAAAAATTATTGTTGATACTTACGGTGGAAAAGGTGCTCACGGTGGTGGCGCATTCAGCGGTAAAGATCCTTCAAAAGTTGATAGAAGTGCAGCTTACGCAACTCGTCATATTGCTAAAAACTTAGTAGCTGCTGGTGTTTGCAACGAAGTATTGGTACAGGTTTCTTACGCAATTGGCGTAGCACAACCAATGGGTATTTTTATTGATACTTATGGTACTGCAAAAGTAAAAATGACTGATGGCGAAATTGCAAAAATAGTTTCAAGTGTGTTTGATATGCGCCCTTACTTTATTGAGCAACGTTTTAAATTGCGTACGCCAATGTATAGCGAAACTGCGGCTTATGGCCACATGGGACGTAAAAATGAAGTAGTTACAAAAACATTTAAATCGCCCGATGGCAAAACAAAAACAATGAAAGTTGAATTGTTTACTTGGGAAAAATTAGATTATGTTGCTAAAGTAAAAACAGCTTTTAAATTGAAATAAATTTATTTGATTTACAAAACAGAAAACGCCATTCAATTTTTGAATGGCGTTTTTTTTAACATTTCTATAATTTTTAATTTACACTTGTTTCACAAAATGTAAATGCTAAAATTATCTTCCATTTTTTATCAGGTATATTTTTGCCTCTCAAATTTTTCAATTTAAAAATAAAATGGAAAACACTTCAAGCGTAGATATTAGAGCCATTAACGAACGCATTGCTGCCGAAAGCGCATTTGTAGATTTGATAATAATGGAAACAGGAAAAACAATCATTGGTCAAAAACACATGATTGAAAGATTGTTGATTGGTTTGCTTTCGCAAGGGCATATTTTATTAGAAGGTGTGCCTGGCTTAGCCAAAACATTAGCCATTAAAACATTAAGTACTGCCATTAATGGTAAGTTTAGTCGTATACAATTTACACCCGATTTATTGCCTGCCGATTTAATTGGTACCATGATTTATAATCAGCAAGAAAATAAATTTACCATTAAAAAAGGACCTGTGTTTGCAAACTTTATTTTGGCAGATGAAATTAATCGTGCACCTGCAAAAGTGCAATCAGCATTGCTAGAAGCCATGCAAGAACGCCAAGTAACTATTGGCGATACAACATTTAAATTAGAAGAACCGTTTTTGGTTTTAGCTACTCAAAATCCAATCGAACAAGAAGGTACATATCCATTGCCCGAAGCGCAAATGGATAGATTTATGATGAAAGTGGTGATCACTTATCCAACCAAAGAAGAAGAACAATTAATTATTCGTCAGAATTTACAAGCAGTACAAAATGTTATCAATCAGGTGGTGGATGTAAAACAAATTGTGGCTGCTCGTGATGCCGTGAAAATGGTGTACATGGATGAAAAAATTGAACGCTATATTTTAGATATTGTATTTGCAACTCGTAAGCCCGAAGATTATAAACTACCAAGATTAAAATCTTTAATCAGCTATGGTGGCTCACCACGGGCAAGTATAAATTTGGCTATGGCTGCAAAAGCGTATGCATTTATTAAGCGCCGTGGTTATGTAATACCTGAAGATGTACGTGCAATTTGTTATGATGTAATGCGTCACAGAATTGGCTTGACATACGAAGCCGAAGCCGAAAATATTACAACAGAAAATATTATTAATGAAATTTTGAATGCAGTAGAAGTGCCATAAATACAATAGCACACGGATTAAACTGATTAAAAAGATTTTCACGGATTTTTAAAAATCCGTTTAAACATAAACAATCAGTGTTTATCGGTGTGCTATCAAAAAAAAATTCGTGCATTCGTGGCTAACAAATAAATGCTAACAACAACTGAAATATTAAAACGTGTTCGAAAAATCGAAATAAAAACTCGAGGCTTGAGCAATCACATCTTCGCAGGTGAATACCACAGTGCGTTTAAAGGTAGGGGTATGAGTTTTAGTGAAGTTCGTGAATACCAGTATGGCGATGATGTAAGAGCAATTGATTGGAATGTAACGGCAAGATTTAAGCAACCATTTATTAAGGTGTATGAAGAGGAACGTGAACTTACTTTAATGCTATTGGTAGATGTAAGCGGCAGTAGTTTGTTTGGCACAAAGCAACAAATGAAAAATGAGTTGATGGCTGAAATATGTGCTGTGCTTGCATTTTCGGCTATTAAAAATAATGATAAAGTGGGTTTAATGTTATTTAGCAGCGAAACAGAATTATTTATTGCGCCTAAAAAAGGCAAGGCACACATTCTTAGAATGATTAGAGAGTTGCTGGTATTTGAACCAAAACATAAAGGAACAGATGTAGGCAAAGCCATGAAAGCCTTTAACAATATGGTGAAGAAAAGATGCATCACGTTTTTGTTGAGCGATTTTATGTGTAGCAATTATGAAGAAGCATTAAAAGTAACATCAAAAAAACACGATTTAATTGGGTTGAATATTTATGATGAAGCCGAAAGACAAATACCAGTAAGCGGATTGATGAATGTGTATGATGCAGAATCGGGGAAAACATTTTTGGCAGATTTTAATAGTAAAAAAATTAGAGAAGAATACCGTCAATCGTTTTTAAATAGCACGGCAACATTTAAAAATCAATTTCAAAAAAATGGTGCAGGTGCTTTGCAAATAGCTACACACGATAATTATGTACCATTGTTAAGAAATTATTTTAAGCAGCGATAGGAAGAAAGTTATTGGTTATCCCGAAGGTTCGGGAGTTACTAGTAATTAGTAAAAAAATAAGTTTAAATCAGAAGAATCAGTGTTATCTGTGTTCGAAAAATGAAGTTAAAATTTATACATACAGTTTTTTATTTGTTGATGATTGGATTTTTTCCATCACAAAATTTGTATGCACAAAATATTTCGGCATCTGCAAAAACAGATTCAACAAATTATACAATTGGCGACCACATTGTTGTAACGCTTCAATTAAATAATCCCAAACATTTGCCCGTAGTTTGGGCAGATTTAAACACCGACACCAGCTCACATTTTGAAATATTGGGTGCATCAAAAATTGATACTAACATAAATGGATTTTCGCAAAAAGCTGTGTACACAAATTTCGATTCGGGCAATTATACATTTCCTGCATTTACATTTTACATCAACAATAATAATAAAATTGATACGCTAACAACGCAAACCTTTTCATTACACTTTAAAGGCATTGCTGTTGACACATTAAAAGATATTAGAACCATAAAAAAACCATTAGATATTCCTTATACTTTTCGTGAATATTTACCTTATATAATTGTAATTTGGTTAGCATTGGCAGCCGTTTTGGCAATATTGTTTTATTTTTTAGTAATCAGAAAAAGAAAATTAAAACAACAAAATGCCGTATCCGAAATTTATTATACACCGTATCAAAAAGCAATAATGAAATTAGATGAATTGGAAAAAGAAAACTTGCCAATGAAGGATGAAATAAAATTGTATTATACAACGCTTACCGATATTTTAAGAGAATATTTAGAAACACAATATAAAATTGCGGCGCTTGAATCAACAACGGATGAATTGATGGAACGATTGAAATATAGTAGCATTGATGCCGCAAGCAGAATGCAATTATTTGAATTATTATCATCGGCAGATATGGTAAAATTTGCAAAAGCAAAACCAGGAATGAATGAACACGAAGCAGCATTAATGTCAGCAAGAAAATTTGTAGAACAAACAAAACCTTTGGAGCAAACAAACCCAATTTAAAAACAAAGAACAGAAGAATCACAGATTTTCTTCTGTTTCTATGTGGTAAAAAACAATGAATATTTTCCATACATATCAATTTCTTCACCCACAGTTTTTCTGGCTATTATTGCTGGTGCCTGTGTTGATTGCTTGGAAATTATGGATACGAAAAAATGAAGCCGCCACCATTCAATTATCTAACACAAATGGAATAAAAGGATTTTCGAATTATACATTCAGAACAAAAACAATTTGGTTACCATTTGTATTAAGATTGGCATCAATTATTGTTTTGGTAATTGGTTTAGCTCGACCACAAAACACATCCGAAAGCCGAGAAGAAACAACAGAAGGAATTGATATTGTGATGAGCATGGATATGTCGAGCAGTATGTTGGCAGAAGATTTTAGACCCAACAGAATTGAAGCAGTAAAAAAAATAGCATCTGAATTTGTAGATGATAGAAAAAGCGATAGAATTGGTGTTGTGATTTTTAGTGGCGAAAGTTTTACGCAATGCCCCATCACCACCGACCATGCTGTTGTAAAAAATGCGCTAAAAGATTTGCATAGCGGAATGGTAGAAGATGGAACAGCCATTGGAATGGGCTTGGCTACTGCCGTTGATAGATTAAAAGATTCGAAGGCAAAAAGCCGTGTAATTATTTTAATGACTGATGGCGAAAACAACACTGGATTAATTGACCCTGAAACAGGAATGGAATTAGCAAAAACGTATGGCATTCGTGTATATACTATTGGTGCTGGTTCGTGGGGCATGGTGCCTTATCCAATACAAACACCATTTGGAAAACAATACACACAAATGGAATCGAAAATTGATGAAACATTATTAAGAAAAATTGCAACCGAAACCGATGGCGAATATTTTAGAGCCACAGGAAATGAGAGTTTAAAAAAGATTTATGCAAAAATTGATAAGCTTGAAAAAACAAGAATTGATGTAACAAGCTTTAAGCATTATGCCGAAAAATTTACACCATTTGCTTTAGCAGCAGCCATTTTATTAATGTTAGAAATGTTGTTAAGGATGATAGTGTATAAAAGAATACCTTAAAAAAATTGATGATTGGCGATTTATAAATGATGATTTGAAATGCAATAATCATAAATCGAATAATCAAAATCATAAATAAATATGTTCAGATTCGAGCATCCATATTATCTCTACTTATTAATCGCCTTGCCGATATTGGCTTTGGTGTATGTATGGTATTGGTGGCGAAAATCATCAGCCATAAAAAAAATGGGCGATGCAGAATTGATAAAACAATTAATGCCACAATATCGACCAATAAAGGGTTTTGTAAAATTTATGTTGATGTGGTTGGCGTTAGCAAGTTTAATTATTGCCATTGCCAATCCGCAAATGGGTAGCAAAATCGAAAAAGTAAAACGCAAAGGTGTTGATGTTTTTATTGCATTAGATGTAAGTAAAAGTATGATGGCCGAAGATGTAAAACCCAACAGATTAACAAGAGCCAAACAAGCCGTAAAAACATTAATTGAAAATTTAGATAATGATAGAATTGGTTTAATAATTTTTGCAGGCAGAAGTTATTTGCAAATGCCATTAACGGTTGATTATGGCGCAGCTACTATGTATTTGAATAGTGCTAATTGCGATATGGTGCCAACACAAGGCACAGCCATTGGTGCAGCTATTGACCAAGCAACCGAATCGTATCAAACAAAAGATAAAAAACACAAAGCATTAATAATAATTTCGGATGGCGAAAACCATGAAGATGATGCTGTAGAAGCGGCGCAGGCAGCAGCAAATGAAGGTGTTCAAATTTTTACAGTAGGTATTGGTTCAACACAAGGTGCGCCTATTCCATCTTATAGCGGCGGCGTTCAAACCGATTTTAAGAAAGATGAAAATGGAAGTATTGTGCTTTCAAAACTGAATGAAGAAGCGTTGAAAGAAATTGCCACAGCTGGTAATGGCTCTTATTTGCAACTAACTAATTCGCAAGATGAAGTAAAAGAATTGGTTAAAAAAATTAGCTCGATGGAACAGAAAACAATGGAAGAAAGAATGTTTGCCGATTATGTAGATTACTTCCAATATTTTTTAGCCTTAGCATTAATTTTTATGTTGTTAGAAATTTTAGTTTTCGAAAAACCAACTAAATGGTTGGGCTATTTAAAACAACTTATTCCTGTGTTGATTTTTGTTTTATTGTTTTCATCGGCTAATGCACAAGCAACATTTTTTAATCCAAAACCCGAACGCAAAGCAGCCCGAGAAGCATTAGATTTTTACAAACATAAAAAGTATTTATTGGCCGATTCATTTAACAGAAAAGCAATTGGCATAAATAAAAATTTTGGCGAAGCCTATTACAATAAAGGAAATACAAATTACGAAAAGGATAGTTTTAGATTAGCTGCCGAAGATTTTAAAAATGCTGCAAGTCTTTTGCAAAATCCTACCGAGAAGGCAAAGGCGCTACATAATATGGGCAATAGCTATTTGAAACAGCGAAATTATAACGAAGCCATTGATGCTTATAAAAATGCTTTAAAAACAAACCCAAATGATAGAGATACCAAATATAATTTGGAATATGCAAAGGCAATGTTGAAAAATAATCCGCCAAAAAACAACGATAAAAACGATAAGAAAAACGACAAAGACAAGAAAGATCAAAACAAAAAAGACGGCGACAAAAAGCAAGAAAAAAATAAAGGCAACGACAAACAAAAGCAACAGCAAAATAATAAAGACGATAAGAAAAAAGATAATCAGGGTAAAGATGGCGATGGTAAAAAAGGTGATAAAGACAAACAAGGACAACAACCAAAGCCTGGAAAAATAAGCAAAGAACAAGCCGATAGAATGTTAAAAAATTTAAGAGCCGAAGAACAAAAAACAAAACAAAACGCCGACAAGAAAAACACATTAGTTACAAAATCTAAAAGCGTTGATAAGGATTGGTAAAGCAAATTTGAAAATGTGCTAATTGAATACAAATACATTGTACCATATAGCAACATAGGAATCATAGAATACAAGTTTTGAAATACAGAAACACATAGTTTTCGCAAGCGAAAAAATCAGTGAAATCTGCGTTATCTGTGGGAAATAAAAAAATAGAACTTTGTGTTCTTGGTGTCTTTGTGGCAAATAAAATAGTAGAAACAAAAAATGAAATTCGTTAAAAAATATTTTTGTGCCAAGGTTCATGTATTTACGAACATCAAATAAGAATAATGAAAATGAAATTTGGTAGAATATACATATTGATTATTTTTTTGTTGCTGCATCAAATTTCGAATGCAGCAGGAATAAAATTTACAGCATCGGTTTCAAAAAATCCGGTGGCTGTAGGCGAACAAATTCAGGTTACTTATTCAATTGAAAATGCAGATGTAAGAAGTTTAAAGCCGCCAACATTTAATGGCTTTGCTTTTTTACAAGGCCCAAATCAAAGTAGCAACATGACATTTGTAAATGGTAAAATGTCATCGTCGATGTCGTTCACTTATTTTTTACAAGCAGCAAAAGAAGGCAAGTTTACATTTGCTCCAGCTACGGCTACTACAGCGCAAGGCAATATTGAATCGAATGAAATAACGATTGAAATAAAAGGCTCGTTGCCTAAGCAACAAAACAATCAAACTCAACAACAGCTAAGCACTTCGGCTACACCCGATTTAAGCAAAGAAGTTTTTTTAAAAGTATTTGTAGATAAAACAAATGTGTACGAAGGCGAACAAATTACAGCCACTTATAAATTATATTTTAAAGTAAATATTGGCAATCCGCAGTTTGATAAATTGCCATCGCTAAATGGTTTTTGGTCGCAGAATTATGATATACCGCAACGCCCAGCAACGCAAGAAAATGTAAATGGTGTGATTTATAATGTGGCTGAATTAAAACGGGTTGCCCTGTTTCCGCAGCAAGGCGGAACGCTAACCATCGACCCAATTAAAATGAAATTGGTGGCGCAAATAAAAGCGAAAAGAAAAAAGAGCAACAACCCCTTAGACAACTTTTTTAACGACCCATTTTTTGATGATCCATTTTTTAGCCCTGTTGAAAATGTGCCTTTAGAAATTCAATCGGGTGCAGTTTCGATTAATGTAAAACCTTTGCCAGCCAACAAACCCGAATCGTTTACAGGTGCTGTGGGTAGATTTAGAATGAATGCATCAGCCGATAAAACAAATATTTCAACCGATGATGCAATCACTTATAAAGTAACCATTAGCGGCAATGGCAATATTAATTTGTTTGATAATCCTGCCGTAAAAATGTCGTCGGATTTTGAAGTATACGACCCCAAAATTGTAGAAAACATTCCGAAAGATGCCAACCCAATTGGCGGTAGCAAAACCTTTGAATACTTGATTATTCCTAGGGTTGCTGGCGATTATAAAATTCCAGCATTAGCATTTTCTTATTTCGATTTAGATAAGCATGATTATGTAACACTTAATTCATCAGAAATAAATTTGACTATTAAACAAGGCAAAAATCAGAATAACGCAATGGTAAACGGCGTTAAAAAAGAGGATTTAAAATTGTTGAATCAAGATATTAGATTTATTAAAACCGATAATGTAAATTTCACTAAAACCAGTACCGATAAATTATTTGGTTCAGCATTATTTTGGTGGTTAATTGCGTTGCCGTTTATGTTATCATTTGGTATTTTGGTATATGTAAAACGGGCAAAAATGTTTGCCGCCGATAAGCAAGCAGCAGGCTTTAAACAGGCTAGCAGATTGGCTCGTAAGCGGTTAATGGCTGCCGAAAAATTGATGAAACAAAAAAATGAAAAAGGTTTTTATGATGAAGTGATGAGAAGTTTGCATGGCTATGTAAACAATAAATTACAAATTCAAACTGCCGATTTAAGCAAAGAAAATATTGCCGAGGCATTCAAACTAAAAAACATTTCTGAAGAATTAACCACCTCATTTATTCATACATTAGATAACTGCGAAATGGCTTTGTATGCGCCATCGGCGGTGCAAGGCGGCATGGAGCAAGTGTATAAAAATGCTTCGGATTTAATTGTACAGCTAGAAGGAAAGATGATGTAAAACATGGCTTGTGGTTAAATGTTTGCTAAAACAATTATCTTGCAGCAAATTCAAACCCTTTATTTTTGTTGCATGTATAAACTTTTTGTTCGCCCATTTTTATTTTTGTTTTCGCCCGAAAAAGCACACCACGTTACATTTGCGGCGCTTCAATTATTTTGTAAAATTCCGTTTGCTAAAAATATTTTACGGGCTACGTATCAAATTAATCATCCTAAGCTTAGGCAAGAATTGTTTGGATTAATTTTTTCGAACCCTGTAGGTTTGGCGGCTGGTTTAGATAAAAATGGGGTGGTGATTGATGAAATGAGCAGCTTAGGATTTGGCTTTATTGAAATAGGAACTGTAACGCCCTTGCCACAAGATGGAAACCCTACGCCAAGGCTTTTTAGATTGCCCAAGGATAAGGCTTTGATAAACAGAATGGGATTTAACAACGATGGTATGAAAGCCATTGCCGCTAGAATTAAAAAACGAAATTCGAGAATTTTATTGGGTGGCAATATTGGAAAAAATAAAAATACTGCCAATGAAAATGCGGCTGATGATTATATAAAATGTTTTAACGAGTTGTATGATGAAGTAGATTATTTTGTGGTTAATGTAAGTTCGCCAAATACACCAGGGCTTAGAGATTTGCAAGAAAAAAAACCATTAACGGCTATTTTAAATTTGTTGCAAATTGAAAATAATTCAAAAAGAAAACGTAAACCCATTTTACTAAAAATAGCACCCGATTTAACCAACGAACAGTTAGATGATATAGCCGAAATTGTAATAGAAACAAAATTAGATGGATTGATAGTAAGCAATACCACTATTGATAGAAGTAATTTGTCATATACCGAAGCACAGTTGCAAACCATTGGTGCTGGCGGCTTAAGTGGTAAACCTGTATTCGAAAAATCGAATGAGGTTTTAAAATATATTAGCTCAAAAGTAAATGTGCCTATCATTGCAAGTGGCGGCATTATGACTGCCGAAGATGCTTTGTTGAAATTAAGCTTAGGCGCATCGTTGGTACAACTTTATACAGGGTTTGTTTATGAAGGACCAAAATTGGTAACCCAAATTAATAAAAAATTGATAGCAAATTTATAAGGTGTGAAATGCTAAGAAAAAAGCCCCTATTTAGAAATAAATAGGGGCTTTTTAATGATGCTTAAAATTTTGAATTAAACACTTAACAATTTAATTAATTCGCCCACTTCTGCTAAGCGTTGCTTGTTTACAGTGTAATGAATAAATTTTCCTTCACGTTCGGTTACTACAATGTTTGCTTTACGCAAAATAGCCAAATGCTGCGATGCTACAGATTGTTCAATCTTTAATTTAGCATACACCTCTGTTACATGAATTTTTTTATTGTCTTCTATCAAACGCATAATAGCCTGACGCAATTTATGATTTAATGCACGTAATACTTCCGAAGCCTTTTTTAACTCAACCGCATCAATTTTAATTACCTCTTTCGAGTTGCTTCCTTTGGTAAAAATCAAGTCGGCAACCTTTGCTGGTTTTTTTTCCATCTCAAAAAAATGTTTTAATTATTAAAAATATAAGAAATAAGACTGCTAAGGTAAGCCTAGTATTTTCTTTACAAAAAATATATAAAAATCTTATTGTGTTAACGATGTTTAAAACAGCAAACAATATAAATTACCTTTTATAATATTTCGCCAAATTGCTTTAAATAAAAGGGTTCGGTATAAGCCACATCAGCAAAGGTGGCGGTTTGGTATAGTTCATTTGCTTTACCAATTAAGTGTTTGGCTTCGCAAATAAAATGGTCGATAATTTCAATTTCATTATCCTTAATAAATGGTTTTATTTTTATAGCACCATTGCCAGCAGTAAAAATTTTTCCTTTTAAATTTCGTTCAGCAATAAAAGATTCGGTTAATATTTTTGGGAATGGTTTTTCAACCCAATCGCCATTTTCATTAAATACAGCAGTGTATACTTCCATCCGTCGGGCATCAATCATGGGTATATAAAATGCTTTTTGCTGTTGTGTAATTTGTTGCATACCGCAAGTCATCATTTGTAAAGTTGAAATAGCGATGAGCGGAATTTGATTAGCATAACATAGTGCTTTGGCAAAACTTAACCCTACCCTAAGCCCTGTGTAAGAGCCTGGCCCAATGCTGATAGCTATAGCATTTATATCTTTTAAAGATAATTGAGCAGCCGATAAGCAAGCATCGGTAAAAGATGGGAGCAAAGATGCATGGTCGTTGCCTTCGCATTTTATTTGTTGATGCAAAACAGTTTCGCCTTTGGCTATAGCCACACTACAACAAGATGTAGAGGTATCGATTAATAAAAAATGAGGCATAATTATTTTAATAATGAAAATGCAAAAATACTTGTAATGTAAATGAATAGATGTGATTGAAATTTATTTATTTTTACCAACTGCAAAGCATGAAAATTTTTAGCAAAATATTGTTTCTGGCAATCATTCTTTTTTTTAAAAAAGATGTGATGGCCCAATCTACCCAAATTGATTTTGGAAAAAACAGAGTGCAATATCATCCACATGGTTGGTTTTATTTAGAGTCGCCTAATTTTATTACTTACTTTGGTACTGGTGGCAACGAGCTTGGAAAATTTGGTGTATTAGCTGCTGAAAAGGCATTAGAAGACATTAAACAAAAAATGGATTTTACTTATAGCCGCAAAATAGAGCTATTAGTTTTTGGCGATTTAAATGATTTTACGCAAAGCAATATTGGCTATACACCTGGCATTGATAATTATAATATTGGCGGTGGTGGTAAAATAATTGGCAATAAAATATTTGTATATTTTGATGGCGATCACCAACATCTGAATAATCAAATACGATTGGGCATTACCAAAATTTTGATGGACAATATGATGTATGGCGATAATTTTTCTGAAATTATTCAAAATGCAGTATTGCTTAATTTACCATCGTGGTATAATGATGGGCTGGTATCGTACATTGCTCAACCTTGGAGTGTAGATAAAGATGATAGATTAAGAGATTTATTTAATAATGGATTGATAAAAAACTTTAATCATTTTACGACTATTGATAACACATTTGCTGGCGAATCTTTTTGGAATTATGTAGATGAAAAATATGATAAAGGCACCATCAGCAATTTACTATATATCACCCGAATTAATAGAAGTATGGAAACAGGCTTTGCATTTGTATTAAGCAAAACTGTAGATGAAACTTACAATGATTGGTATCAATATTATAAAGAACGCTATGAAGCCGAGGCTACAAGCCGAAAAAATCCGAATAGTAAATATGAAATAGAAGTAAAATTGCGCAAAAAAAGTGTTCGAAGCGTAGCTAAAATTTCATCAGATGGAACTCATATAGCATTTACCGAAAATAGTTTGGGTAGAATAAAATTAGTATTATGGAATGATGAAACATCAAGCCGAAAAACAATTTTACAATACGGATTACGAAATAATGTATTGCCCATAGACGAACAAAATCCTGTATATACATTTGATGCAACAGGAAAAAAATTACTAGCTTTTTATGTGTTTCGAGATAAAACTTATTTTGTTGAACACGATATTGAATCGGGCAAAATCAGCAAGCGATTGTTTTCGGGCTTACGAAAAATTTATGAAATGAATGCAGGTACAGATAAAAATACTTTATTGTTATCCGCATCAAAAGGGCCTAACAGCGATATTTATTTATACAATTATGTAACGGGCAATACTACGCCAATTACCAACGATTTTTGGGATGATAAAAATCCTCATTTTGTTCAGCTTTCAAACAGAAAAGGAATTGTTTTTTCATCCAATAGATTACGAGATACTATTCGCAATCAAATTTTAGATACCACATTACCCTTGGGAAATTATGATGCATTTTTTTACAACTTAAAGAATAAAAAAATAACACGAATTGCTCGAACTAATTTTTACAACGAAACATTTCCGCAACAATACAACAAATCATTTCTTGTTTTTTCGAGCGATCAAAATGGCATTGTAAACCGCTATTATGCTAAGCTTGATAGCATTTATCAACGCACCGATACTGTAGTATTTTTTAAAGATTCAACACTTACTAATCCACGAAATATTAACGCCACTTGGTTTAAAAATATTCCTAATAATTTTGTTGATAGCATTCAATATCAAGTTATTTATAAAGATACATTTAGAACTTATTCGGCTACTAATTATAACACTTCAATTACGGCTATCGACGAGCCTAATAAATCAAAATTTGTATTAGAAAATTTTAGGCAGGGCAATAAAATGAGCTATTTTAAGATACCTGTAAGAGATAGTTTAAAAGCCGAACCCGTGCTTACCAATACAGCTTTCAGAATAAAATCATTGATGCTTGAAAATGCTGCTTCGGAAATAGCATTAAAACATCAAAAACGAGTAGAAACTAAAAGCGATGAATTAATTTTTGATACACTTGCCGCAGCCAAAAGCAATCCTTTTCATGCCATTTTTCAAAATGAATTTGTAATGCCGTGGGATACTCAAACCTTTATTTATGCCGATACCGAAACTGTATTTGTAAAGGAACCTATTTGGAAAAACAGCAAAGTGATACCCTATAAGTTGCATACTTATACTACTAATTTGCAAACCCAATTAGATAAAGGCTCGGTATTTAAAATTTATCAACCTTATATTGGCATACCACAATACACCGACCCACCATTAAGCGTTTGGTTAAAAATGGAAATAAAAGATTTGATGGAAGATTATCGTTTTCAAGGCGGTATGAGTGTACCAAGTTCATTAAATGCGCCTGCATTTTTCTTGCGGTATCAAAATTTTAAAAAACGATTAGATAAGCAGATTACTTATTATAGAAATTCTGAAAAATTAATAACCAGTCAATATAGCCCCAATAGTAGTGTGGGCAATTTGAATATTAAAGCCATTACAAATTTGGTTGAAACACAATTTAATTATCCGCTTGATCAATTTAGGGCAATTAGATTTTTGCAAAGTGTAAGAGAAGATAGTCGCATTTTTTTAAGCACAAATTATGATGCATTAACGTTGGCAAACCAACATGATTATTGGAGTATTAGCAAATTAGAATTTGTACACGATAACACAAGAAGCATAGCCACCAATATATACAACGGCTTACGATATAAATTTTTTGTTGAGCATTATCAATTGATATATCCTAACCAAAGCAATATGAATGTAGCTGGCTTTGATGCACGACATTATAAAAAAATATTTCGCAATATCATTTGGGCTAATCGTTTTGCGGTATCATCATCATTTGGCAAACAAAAACTATTGTATTATTTAGGTGGTGTTGATAGTTGGGTTTTTGCAAAAAATAAATTTGATAATACTAATCCAGTAAACAGCAGCCAACCTTATCAATACCAAACATTGGTTACTAATTTACGTGGCTTTTCGCAAAATGCTCGAAACGGAAATAGTTTTTTTGTGTGGAATACCGAATTACGATTACCTGTATATTCATTATTTAGCAGCAAGCCCCATCGCAGCCAGTTTATTAGCAATTTTCAGCTAATTGGTTTTTATGATATTGGTAGCGCATGGGTTGGTCCATCGCCATTAAGCACCAAAGCCAAAGTATCATTTACCGATGTGATTCAAAATCCGCATAGTCCTATTACTATTGAAACTGAATACTACCGCAATCCAATATTAATGGGTACGGGTTGGGGCATTCGGTCATATATATTTGGTTATTTTGTTCGATTAGATTTTGCTCATGGTATTGATAATGGAACTTTTTTACCTCGAAAAACCTATCTATCCATCACTACCGATTTTTAAAATTGCAGCAATCCATTATCGTTTTCTTGTCAGCAATTCATATACTTTGTCATACCAAATAATTCATTTTCTGACAAAATGAATTAAAAAACAACCAATTTATTGAAAATACCTAATGGCATTATCGTTGCCAAAAGCAAAACATCTAACAAAATATTCAATAACAGAAAATAAAACAATTTAAGAATCATGGGAAAAATTATCGGAATCGATTTAGGAACAACCAACAGCTGCGTATCCGTAATGGAAGGCAACGAACCTGTTGTAATTGCAAATGACGAAGGCAGACGTACAACGCCTTCTATCATTGGATTTTTGGCTAATGGCGAACGTAAAGTAGGCGACCCTGCAAAACGTCAGGCTATTACTAATCCAACAAACACTGTAGCATCAGTAAAACGCTTTATGGGTGCTCGTTTCAGCGAATCTAAGGGTGAAGCTGCTAAAATGCCATACAAAGTTGTAAGCGGCGATGGCGATGCTTGCCGTATTGAAATTGGTGATAGAAAATATTCGCCACAAGAAATTTCAGCTATCGTTTTGCAAAAAATGAAAAAAACTGCTGAAGATTATTTAGGAACTACAGTAACAGAAGCGGTTATTACCGTGCCTGCTTACTTTAATGATAGTCAACGTCAGGCTACAAAAGAAGCTGGTGAAATTGCTGGTTTGAAAGTGATGAGAATCATCAACGAGCCTACGGCTGCGGCTTTGGCTTATGGCTTGGATAAAGCACATAAAGATATGAAAGTGGCTGTGTTCGATTTGGGCGGCGGCACTTTTGATATTTCAGTATTGGATTTGGGTGATGGTGTGTTTGAAGTAAAATCTACCAATGGTGATACACATTTAGGTGGTGATGATTTTGACCATAAAATTATCAACTGGTTAGCTGATGAATTTCAAACAGAAGAAAGAATGGATTTACGCAAAGACCCAATGGCTTTGCAACGCTTGAAAGAAGCTGCTGAAAAAGCAAAAGTTGAATTATCAACTTCAAACGAAACAGAAATCAACTTGCCTTATATCACTGCTGTTGACGGTGTGCCTAAGCACTTGGTTAAAAAATTAAGCCGTGCAAAATTTGAACAATTGTGCGATGATTTATTTAGCCGCATGATGGAACCTTGTAAAAAAGCTATTGCTGATGCAGGTTACAGCACTTCGCAAATTGATGAAATTCTTTTGGTTGGTGGTTCAACTCGTATTCCGAAAGTGGTAGAAATGGTAGAAAAATTCTTCGGTAAAAAACCATCAAAAGGTGTTAATCCTGATGAAGTAGTAGCAATTGGTGCTGCCATTCAAGGTGGTGTTTTAACTGGCGAAGTGAAAGATGTGTTGTTGTTGGATGTTACTCCTTTATCAGTGGGCATCGAAACAATGGGTGGTGTTATGACAAGATTAATTGAGTCGAACACAACTATTCCTACAAAAAAATCGCAAACTTTTTCAACTGCAAGCGATGGTCAACCAAGTGTTGAAATTCATGTATTGCAAGGCGAACGATCTATGGCAAAGGACAACAGAACATTAGGTCGTTTCCATTTAGATGGCATTCCGCCAGCACCACGTGGTGTACCGCAAATTGAAGTGAGCTTTGATATTGATGCAAATGGTATCATGAGCATCAGCGCATTAGATAAAGGCACGAACAAAATGCAATCTATCCGCATCGAATCTTCAACTGGTTTGAGCAAAGAAGAAGTGGAACAAATGAAAGCAGAAGCGAAAGCCAACGAAGAATCGGACAGAAAAGAAAAAGAAAAAGTTGAAAAAATAAACGAAGCCGATAGCAATATTTTCCAAACTGAAAAACAGTTGAAAGAATACGGCGAAAAATTAAGTGCTGATAAAAAAGCGGCTATTGAAGTTGCTTTAGAAAGTTTAAAAACTGCTCACACCGCACAAGATGTAGCTGCTATCGAAAGCAATTTGAAAACTTTGAATGATGCTTGGATGGCTGCTTCGGAAGAATTATACAAAGCCATGAACGACCAACAAGCGGCTGGTGCACAACCAAATGCAGAAGGCAATCCAGCGACTGAAAACAAAAGCGACAATGTAGAAGATGTAGCTTTTGAAGAAGTAAAAGATGAGAAGAAATAATTGATTGAGTTGTTGATTTATTGATTGTTTGATTTTTAAAAATCATCAAATGGTAAATCATTCAATCAACAAATGAAGAGAGGTTTATAGAGTGTTTTTTAGGTACAAAAGGCGGTTCGGAATTTTTCGAGCCGCTTTTTGTTTTTGATAAATGAAAAAGTAAATTTAACTTGCAGTAAATTTTGAACCCATGAGTACAGCCGAAATAAAAACTGCATTACATCAATTAGTAGATGAAATGAACAGCGAAAAAAAATTAACTGCCATGATGAAATCGGCGGCTGAAATTGCTTTTGATATTGAAGAAGTAAATTGGGGTTCATTAACTGTGGCTCAAAAAAAATCAATTGAACAAGGCTTGGATGATGCTAAAAACGGACGAGTAACACCACATGAAGAAGTGATGAAAAAATATTCGAAATGGTTGAAGAAATAGAAATTATTTGGACAGAAAAAGCCGAAACTGACTTTCATCAAATCATTTTATTTTTAGAAAAAGTTTGGAATGATAAAATCATCGAGCGTTTCATTAGTGAAACAAACGAAGCTTTAGAAAAAATAAAATCGCATCCTTTCACTTTTACGCATTCTACCGAAACAAAAATTTACAAGCGGAAAATTAATCGCTACATCACTTTGTATTTTACAATTGATTCCAACAAAATAATGTTGTTGTCATTTTTTGATGGACGACAAAATCCTGATAAATTGTTGAGCGATAATTTTTAAATGGTTCGGAATTTTTAAGGCAGTTTTTTGTTTTTGAACTTCCATTTTTGTTTAGTAGTTTTGAATTAAATTATTTGCCATGCCAGTTCAATATGTTTTAGATAATACAGGAAAAACCACCTCGGTTATTTTATCCATTGAGGATTGGAATAATTTTTTAAAACAACATCAGGCGATGCAACAAATTGCTAATCTACCTTCTGAAAATGATGCTTATAAAGTTGCTGATGAAACACAGCAATTAATTTTACAACGCCTACAACAATCGGATAAAAGTAAATTGATGAATTGGGAAGAAGTTAAAAACACTTTTTCATTTGAATGATGGTATACCAAATTCAACTCGAACCTCAAGCCTATCAAGATATTCAAGCAGCCATCACTTATTATGAATTAAAACAAAAAGGATTAGGCAACCGATTTCACACCATAGTTTTAAATGCTTTTGACACCATAAAAATTACGCCATTTTTTCAAATCAGGTACAGCGAAATTAGATGCTATCATGTTCGTCCGTTTCCATATTTAGTTCATTACAAAGTGAACGAAGATGAAAAAATGATTCATGTTTTGGGTGTTGTTTCAACCTATCTAAATCCTGAAACTTATTATTTTCAATAAGCACAAAATAGTTCGGAATTTTTCGAGCCGCTTTTTGTTTTTAAACACTCATTGTTTTTCTTTGTCGAACCGAAAATGAAATTTCTAAAAACTCAATTACCACTTTTTATTTTGATTGTTGCAGTAACAATCTTATTAAAATCGTGCAAAAAAAAATGTGCAGATAATGCTATTTATTATCCTGATAATAATTGCATTCAGTTGTATTATGTTGATTCATTGGGCAATGATAAAATTTTTAATCCCACCATAACGGAAATCGAATCAAACACAATTTTAAAACCATCAAAAATTGAAAGTAATATCACACCTCATGCAAATTTCATCGGCGATTATTTGCCTTTTGATTTTAATCACACTACCAACACATTTATTTTCAATGATTCGTCAAAAGCAGATACGATAACCATTTCAAGCTTTAATGCCCAAGCCATTTATACAAAAACTGATTGTGGTTTTCAAATGAAAATTAGTCAACCAACAATTGAGAAAAACACTTTTGCAAATCGCTGTAAATGTGTTTGGGGAAATTGGAATTCAACTTCGCAAACCATCACTTTGAAATTGATTTTCCAATGAAAAAATTATTCTTCATTTTAGTTTTGTTTTTGTGTTGCAATAAAATTTTTGCCACACAAATAATTGATACAACCGATTGCGATTGCAAACAAGCTGCAACAATTGAAATGAATGTTTTTCAATTAGTAAATTTTGCACCCAATCTTGCTGTTGCTTATTATCCTCATCGCAATATTGGAATGCTTATTAAAGCCGAATACGATTTGAATTCACTTTCCAATTTAATTAATCGCCCGTATAATGTAAGCAATCCATCTATTGAAGGAATCCGATTTTATGCAGGTTTGGTAACTAAAAGTAAAATCAAAAAATATTGGTTTTGGAAAAATTATTTGTTGTTGGGCTTCGCAAAAATGAATAGAAAAGATGACGTGGCTATTCCAAATTATTATGGCAATTATCAAACAACCATTCATGCATCCAACACTTATCAAACTATTGAATTGAACACTTGCTTAGAAACAAAAATCAGCAATAAAATGAGTGTACAATTTGGTGTGGGCTACAATATTATTGCATCTGTTTTGCAAAATGATTATGAATACAAAGCGTACTTAAGCCGAGGAACAATTGTTGCCCCATTGCCTAATTATCAGCCATTTGAAAGCATTGGTGCTTTTAAAATTTCGGGAATTTCGTTGGTTTTGAAATTGAATTATGATTTAGAAATAAAGAAGTAGTTCTTTCGAGCCACTTTTTGATTTTAGTCGTAAATATCCTTTCTATGCCCAATAGCAATTACATCGATGGTAAGTACGTTATCAAAAATATCATAAATAATTCTGTAGTTGCCCACTCTTATTCTGCAACCAGCTCTGTTTTTTAGTTTTTTGTATCCTGTTGGTCGTGGATTATCGGCAAGTGATACAATGGCTTTCAATAAAAGGTTTGCAATAGAGTCATCAAATTTATCCAATTGCTTTTGAGCAGTTTTCGATAAAATGATTTTATACTTTGGCATGTTTTCGTTTTTTGCGTTGTGCCAAATAATCATCTAATGAAGTTCTTTCTTCGTTAGCTTTTTTTACTTCATCATATAGTTTTACGTCTTCGGCTTCTTCCAATTCAGCCAACAATTTTTCAAATTGTGTTAAGGGTAAAATTACAGATGTTTTTTTGCCAATACGATTAGTAATATATTGTGGTGTAAGTGTTAGCATGATGCTTGCAAAACTAATCAGAAAAAAAATCTAAAGCAAAAAATAAAAATTGAGATTACATTCTTTCAAACCGATTTTTATTTTTCAAATTACTAATGAAATAAAGACCACTTAACAATAAGTGAGAGGATTGCCATTGTTGCTACGCTAAGTAAAATAGTTTTCCAAAATGTTTTTTGTTGAGTTTTCCATTCATCAAAAAATGATAGTATAACTGTAATTTTAAAAACAGCGCTAATTAAAAATCCAACAAATTCGGCTATCAAATTTATCATGGTTGTTTTAAATTAATACTTTTAAAACTATCCGCAAATTTTTCGGTTTTCAATACGTTTCGCATTTTTGTTTTATCAAAGAAAATAAAAATATCCAGATAATTCAAGATGACTTTGTTTGTACTTTTACCCCATGCAAAACATCACTATTCGCCGAGCAACAATTAATGACATTGAATTAATTTCAACATTGGGCAGCACCACATTTTATGATACTTTCAACGGCACTTGTACTATTGCTGATATGAATTTTGTGTTAGATAAATTCTTCAACAAAAATCAAGTAGCCCAGGAATTGAATGATGAAACCGATTTTTTTTATGTGGCTTTTGATGAGCAGGAAAAAGCATTGGGTTATTACAGAATTAAATTGCAACAAGATTATCCATTTGAAGCATTAAATAATTTTAAAGCCATTGAATTAAAAAGATTGTATTGCATCAATGAAGCAAAAGGCAAAGGCGTAGCCAAAGCTTTGATGCAACATGCATTTGAATTTGCAAAACAAAGAGGCTACAATAAAATGTATTTAAGCGTATGGGAATACAACATAAGAGCACAAGAATTTTATAAAAAAATGAGTTTTGAAACCACTGGTATTGAAAATGATTTTCCGCTTGGTACTACACCACAAACCGACTTTTGGTTTTGGAAAAATTTATAGAAACACAGTGTGCATTATAATTTAATTTATTGAATAGTTGTTTGCATAGCTTTGTGAAAAATTAATATTATGGCACTCATTATTATCGGATTAATTATTTTGATTGCTGCTGTTGTAGCAGCTCGTATCATCAACACTCCACAGGTTTTAAGAATTACAAATTTTGCAAGATTGGCTGGGCTTTTAATGATGGCATTAGGCGTTATTACAGCTTGTTTTGTTCAAGTAGATTCAGGTCATGTAGGCGTAAAAGCCTTATTTGGCAAGGTTGAGCCCGATGTATTAACCAGCGGAATGAATTTTGTAAATCCATTAATGGATGTAAAAATGATGGATATAAAAACACAAAATTATACCATGAGCGCCATACATGATGAGGGCAATAAACAAGGCGATGATGCCATTAGAGTACTAACAGCTGATGGGTTAGAGGTGGTAATTGATTTAACAATTTTATATCGTGTGGTACCAACCGAAGCACCTAATTTGTTAAGAGAGGTTGGATTAGATTATACCGATAAAATTGTACGCCCAATTACTAGAACTCGTATTAGAGATAACGCTGTTTCGTATGATGCTGTGGCGCTATACTCTACCAAACGTGAAGAATTTCAAGTAAGAATTTCGAAAAGCATTGAAGATAATTTTAAAAACCGTGGATTGATTTTAGAACAATTATTAATCAGAAATATTTCGTTGCCAGCCAGCGTAAAAGGTACAATTGAAGAAAAAATACAAGCCGAACAGGAAGCACAAAAAATGCAATTTGTATTACAAAAAGAAAAACAAGAAGCCGAACGTAAACGTGTAGAGGCGCAAGGTATAGCCGATTATCAACACATTATTAGTGAAGGATTAACCGATAAACAATTGCAATACGAACAAATAAAAGC
>JBEEMV010000216.1:0-21100 GCA_041192505.1 Bacteroidota bacterium | reverse complement strand
AATGCATCTGCAAATTCAGGACAAATTGCAGGCTTGCCTACTGTGTTTGCTGCTTTTGATGATGGTTCATCGGTTCATGGTGGTATTGATAATAATCCAAATGCAAATAGTCCAGTTAGTGCAGCACCGTATGGTCCTAATTTAATTTATTATACAGGAAACACTTTATTGTCGGGCAATTTAGGAGCAAGTGAACCAATACCTTCGTGCAATTCATTAGGGTCAAATCCAAAAACTGTTTGGTATAAATTTAAAGTTCCGGCTTTAAATCCACTTACCATTTATATTAGAAGCACTTATCCTTCAACATCATTTATTACAAGCTTAACAGCCTATACGGCATCATCGCCTAATCCATGCTCATCGCCTACATTTACTGAAATTGGCTGTGCTTCTGGAACATCATTAACCAATAATGCAACACTTGCGTTATCATCTTCTGCACTTTCGGCTTTAGCCGGACAGTATGTTTATTTACAAATAGCAGGTGTAAATAATTCAAGTGGTAATTTTATGATTAGTGTTCAAGCATCAGCGCCTTCTATTTCTTTAACTAATCCAACTACAACAACACTTAAGGTTAATTTTCCATCATTAAGTAATGTATCAAAAATATCATTGTATTGGAAAGCTGCAAATTCAAATGGTGTGGTATTTACTTATGTGCCTACCACAAGTTCAAGTTATACAATTGGTGGTTTAAAATCAGGAGTAAATTATATAGTGTGGGCAAAATATACAGATATAAATGGGTCAAATATTTTTACCATCAATAATTCTTTAGGAACTACAGTTGGTTGTGGTGGTACATTATTAGCGCCTACTGTTACTGGTATTACCAATCATTGTTCGCAAGTTAATGTTAACTGGCCAAGCCCAGCATTACAAGGTATTTCGGGTGTATTAATTCCTGCACCATCTACTTATCCTTATAGATTGGTTTGGACATTTACAAACGGTTTTGGCTTTCATGGCATCGTTCAGGCAATTAGTTCATTACCAGCTAATGGATGGGGCATAGTAGGATTACCATTAAATACAAATTTCAATTTCTATTATACATTCAAATGTGTAGGTGGTGCATTAGTTAGTTCTGCATCAACAAACTATACAACTTGTAGTGGCGCAGCTCGTGAATCTTCACATTCAGAATATGTTATTAATGGCGTTCATTATGTAGATGCAACCGACGAAGAATTAATGAATGCTTTAGTTGCTGAAATTGCTGATGATGGCCAACAGCATGAATTTAATTTGGTAAATGTTGTGAATAAAGAAGCAATAAGCCAAGAAGAAATAACTGCCAATCCATCAGTTAATTTATCGCCTAATCCTACTCATTCCATTGTAAATATTCAATACAATTTACCAACAAATGAAGCTGATAAAATTATTATTAACGTAATGGATATTAATGGTAGTGTGGTAAAAAATATTGAGTTTCCAACATCTAGTTTTAATGGAAATTATGCCTTAGATATAACTGAATTTAAACAAGGAATTTTCATTGTTACATTCAAAGCTGGCAATTTTACATCAACTCAAAAATTAGTTAAAATAGATTAAAAATAAATGAAAAAAAATTCAATCGTACTTTTCTGTTGTATCGCAATTCTATCTTCATGTATTAAGGATAGAACATTTACAGCATCAACTGTTATTTCTACGCCTATAATTATTGATACCACACATCCATTTATTGTAGCCAACGAAATTGTTGCTACAGGCTCTACACTTACCAACGAATATGGTAAAGCTACCGATTGGATTGAGTTGTATAACCCATCTAACTATGTGATGGATTTTACAAAAGAAAATATTTATATAACCGATTCTATTGGATTTAAAAATAAATTCAAGCTTACCAATTTTCAAATTCAGCCGCATCAATTTTTAGTAATTTTTTGCGATACATTGGCAAAAGTAGGTAGCCAGATTCACACCAATTTTGCTTTATCAAAAGGCGGTGAATTTGTGGGTGTGTATAGAAAAAATACAGATGGCACTTATACCACTTTTACCGAACATCCTTTCGGATTGCAAACTAGTGGTAAAAGCGAAGGGCAAAAGCCAGATGGCAGCAACGTTTGGACAGGTAGTTTAGCACCAACGCCTGGCACATCAAACAACTAATTTCATTTTACATTTTATAAAAATCATGAAAAAAATATTTTTCTACACTGCACTTATTGGGTTGTTTTCTTTCACCACAATTAATCGCATCAAACCAACAAATCATGTGTCAGTTGACGTGTTGGAACCATCGGATGTTTGTTTAGCCGAAAACCAAACCAACTTTTACATTGCTGGTAACCGAGGCATGGTTGCAAAAGTAGATGCAAGCGGAAAGGCTTTACAGTCAATCAATTCAACTGGTAGCGACTATGAAGGAATTTTGCAAAAAGGAAATGAATTGTATGTGTTAGATGAAACCTATCGCCGAGTTGATATTTACGATGCAGCATCGTTAAAAAAAATGCGGTCGGTTTATTTGCACGATAATGGTGGCTTAAATCAATCGTTTGAAGGCATCACTTTTATTCCCGAAAAAAAACAATTTATTACTGTTACCGAAAAACCTGTTAGCATTCACACTTACAACGAAGACTTATTTGAAGTCAGTGTGATTGACGAAACACCCTTTAAAGAAGCCTCTTCCATCACTTATCACCATGGAAGCTTATGGTTATTAAGCGATGAACAAATGATGATTTATCAAATCAATCCTACTAATTTTTCAATTATCAATCAATGGAAAATTCCAGTTTTAAATCCCGAAGGAATTTGTTTTGATGCCAAAGAAAATTTAATCATTCTATCTGATGATAGAAAAACACTTTACACTTTTTCCCCTTTAAATAATGCACAATAAAAAATTAATCGTTGCTGCAATGCTTGTGTTGATGAGCATTGTAAGCATAAATGCGCAAGCACAGTTTACAACCGTTGCACGAAATTCAGTAATGGAATTTAGCGGTTGGTTTACACCTATTTATAATTTCAAATTTTATAATCCACAAATTCCAAGCAACACAAAAGATAAAATTTATGCTAAAGATGCATTAGGGGTTGATTATGCTCGATTAAGTTTGAAAGGAAAAATTAAAGGAAAATTCGAGTATGAATTTGAGTACGATTTAGCCAACACATTTACTGGAAACACTGATGTTACTGCATCGCCAGTTACCGATGCCAATGTATCCTACACAGGTTGCAAATGGTTTAATGTAGAAGCAGGCTACATGAAAGTTCCGTTTTCGTATGGCTCTATGATTACTGAAAAATATTCAGCGTTTATGGGCAGACCCGAAGTTGTACGAACAGGATTTTTTAGCCGCCGAGATGTTGGTGTGTTGTTGTACAAAGATTTTTTGAATCAAACATTAAATATTAATGTAGGAATGTATAGTGGCATGGGCGAAAGTGCATTGCTTGGTGTTAGCGATGCTAAAGGCTTACCGAGTTATATGGCTCGAGTTACTTATGCCTATCCTTCAAAATATCGAGATAGAGATGTTGATTTAGTTGGTGTGCCAGTGCCTATGTTTCGCATTGGTGTAAATGGTGCATACAACAATCGAGCTACTGATATGGCTGCTGGGCATGGCGTTGGAAGCGTAACACCTAACACTTTTATCAACGGCGAAAAATATAATTATGGTGCCGATTTTTGTTTTCAATACAAACATTTTTCGATGCAATTGGAAGCTGATAAATTTCGATATCAGCCATGGGATTTAACTACAATACCTGTAAACTTAAATGGAAATGTGGCTACAAAATATTATTTAGCTGGTGGTTGGTATGGGCAAGCGAATTATTATTTGCCAAAAATAAAATCATCTTTTTCGGTTAGATACGATAACATTAATGCTAACGATGTAGTAAAAGGCGATAGGGGAAACACAGTAAGTTATTCGTATCAATATTATTTCAACGCTTATAAATATATGTTCAGAGTGCAGTATTGGCAACGGTTACAGGATACTGATATAAAATTGCCAATTGAAAACGATCAGCTACGAATTGGCTTTCAATTTTTATTTTAAGAGAGTAGAGGAGTAGATAATTATTTGTTTAAAAAGCCCTATGACTTTTCATGGGGCTTCATTTTTTTAAATTTATGAATCGAATATTTTTTTTGATAGCGTTTTTTTTGATGAGTAATTTTTTGCAAGCGCAAACAATTAATGTGCAAACTATTTGCAGCTTGCCTGCTATTTTAAGTGAGTCATCGGGCGTTGAAATGTCGAATGTAAATAAACTTTGGTCGCATAATGATAGTGGCGGAAACCCCGAGCTATATGCATTTGACACCTTAGGCAATTTATTAAAAACCTTGCAAATTAATAATGCAACCAATATTGATTGGGAAGAAATAAGACAAAATTCTGTGGGCGATTTGTTTATTGATAACATGGGCAACAACAATAATGATAGAACCGATTTAAGAATTTATAAAATCACAAACCCCAATTTAACCAGCAGTAGCAGCACTTCTGCCACCACCATTAAATTTACATACCCCGACCAATTTTATTTTCCACCAGCTAAATCGCAATACAATTTCGATTGCGAAGCATTTGTGGCTTACGCTGATTCGTTGTATTTATTTTCGAAAGATAGGAGTACACCTTATAAGGGTTATACTAAACTATATCGGCTGCCAACCCAAGCTGGAAGCCATGTTGCAACCCTGTTAGATAGTTTTTATACAGGCAATACAAGTATATCAGCCAACTCTATTACATCGGCTGCATTATCGCCAAATGGTTCACAATTAATTTTAATTAGCGATGAGGCTTGTTGGCTTTTTACTAATTTTAATCAACGCAATTTTTTTAAAGGCAATGTTCAAAAATTTGATTTTAATTGTTCGCTTACACACAAAGAAGGCGTAGTTTTTATCAACGAAAATGAATTGTATTTAACCGATGAAAAACAAAATCCGGGCGAAGGAAATTTATATCGAATTACTTTGCCTACAAAAAACACATCGGCTGAAAGCATTGAAAATAGAGATGGTTGGAGTGTTTATCCCAATCCAGCGAATGAAGAATTAAAGATTTTAAAATCAGAAGATTTGAAGATTAAAGAAATACAAGTGCTAAATATTATTGGGCAAGTTGTATTTAATCAACAAGTCAATAATTCAACCACTCAATCAATAAGTACATCGTCAAATCTTATCATCAATACATCTTTAATTCCAAGAGGTATTTACTTCCTAAAAGCTACAGATGATAAAGGGTATATCCACACAACAAAATTTGTGAAACAGTAGGGCGTTTAATTCAGCTTGCTATTAAATTTACCTGCCAAAACAATCAACATCGCTAAAGCAGCTACAAAATTTGAGAATAAAAAAGTGATGATTTTTGTTTGCATTTTTTTATTGCAAAATAAAAGTGTGTAGATTATCTAATTGTCAATTCTATTTTAATTTCGTTTTAAATCTTTTTGTATTTTGATTGATGCAATTTAGAAATTACTTAAAATAAAAAGAGGCTTGATATTGCTATCAAACCTCTTTTTGTGGAGGCAAGGTATGACTTATCGAACAATTTGGAGGAAGAATTGAATGCTTTTAATCATTTTAAAAAATTACTGTAAAAGCCTGTTCCATTCTATTTTGCTCTTGTTTGGTAATTCCAAATTCTTTAGCAATGCTTTGCCAATTGCTAACAGTAGTTTTAATTTTCTTAATTATCGCTGCCCCTTTTTTTGCATCTATTCTAAAATAAGGCGCTACACTTAATGCCAAATCTAAATTCAAAGAATTGTCAGTTTCGGAAATATTTAGACTTAATCCTGTACCATATTCATTGGGGTTAATATCATAGGCAGGTGATAATTTCCAACCTCTTTCTGATAAAACAAACCCATGATTGCGTAAATGGTCGTCTGTATTTTTTATAGCTATATTAAATACAATTCGCCTCCATAGTTCTTCCAAATCTTGATTAATAGCTGCACCATGTCGAGTAATAAATTCAGCCAGTTCTAAATAACTAACACCATCCTGATAATCCATGCCATCTGTATATCCAAGCAAAGTCATAGCAGAGGCAAAATGAATTCGTTCACCTTTTTCGGTTCTATCAAATCGTTTAGTTAAGTAAGTGTGGTGTTTGTTTTTAAATTTTTTAATTTCTCCCTGAGCCATATTTATTCCAGCTTCAGTAGCTAATTTATTTACTACCATTTCCCATGCGCCAATATTTTTTTCATCATTAATGCTTGGAAATTTTGCAATCCATAGATTTCCTTTTGAATCAACAACACTTGATTTGGGTCTAGCACCACCTAATGAGGCTCCTGGTGCAAGTAACAGATTAATCCATTTTAAATTGTCATCATCGGTGGAATTATCTTCTTCAAATTTCAAACTAGCTTGTTCTAATTCTCTTAATGAAGTAAATGGTGGGGCAGCTCTACTTTTATCATTATTTAAAAAAACATCAGATTCATTCAACTTGAATCGAAGCCCACCCATTCTATTTGCATCGAATACACCCAACAGATAATCGGATTCCAATAATTTTTTTATCGGTCTTTTTTCATTTCGAGCCATAATAGCTTCTCTTCTATCCATCAACACCCTGCCCCAACGGTCAGGGCACGAATCCAGAAACAATCCAAAATTTTGTTTGTTGTTACTTGGGAAGTAGCGACCAGTAAAATGTTGCAAATCTGGGTCGAGTAGGTGCGTAAATCCAGCATTAAGCCATTCTTTAGTGTATTCAAATGAAAACACTTCCTTTCCTTTTGCAGGTGATGCATTAAGCACTCCCATCAGAAATGGTTTTTTGAATCCTTGCCAATCGGCGTACACTAATATTTCTTTTTTTGCGCTCACTTTTAATTCTCTTTTTTCTTTTTAGCTAAATTTCTTTTAGGAGCCCTCTCCTTTACTGTTAATTCAGCATCTTGTAGTTTTCTACCTAGTTCATCATCGGCAGCTATTTTCAATAAATCTTTATCAAGCCCTAATACAAACAGTACTTTGCAATAAGTTCCCATTGCAACACTTGGAGCTCCTTTTTCAACTTGCCATAGTGTAGCTCTGCTAATATCAGCACGTTCAGCTACTTGCTCTGCACTTAGCTTTCTGCGCAGTCTTGCCAGTTTAATATTATCGCCCAACGCAATTAGAATCTTATTGGAAGATGGCATTAACAATGTTTTCCTTTCAATCATAATGTTTACTATTTAAAACAAAAATAATCAATCTGTTTAAAATAGCAAACAATATTTTATTTATTGCAAAATAAATACACATAAAAACTTGGCTAAAACAAAATGAAATAGGTAAATGGAATTTATCGAACGAAAAAAGCCGCTATGGTAGCGGCTTTTGATAAGAAGTGGGAGCTACTGGGTTCGAACCAGTGACCCCCTGCTTGTAAGGCAGGTGCTCTGAACCAGCTGAGCTAAGCTCCCCTTTATTTAAACTCTTTCGTCCAGTTACCCTCTCGATTGTATCGAGATGCTCTGAACCAGCTGAGCTAAGCTTTTTTTAAAATGTTTGCAAAAGTAAAATTAAATTTATCATTTGCAAATTTTTGTACCACGTACGGGAGTCGAACCCGTCATTCCTCCGTGAAAGGGAGGCGTCTTAGCCGATTGACCAACGCGGCGTTTTTTGGGAGTGCAAAGATAATTCACGTTTTCAATTTTCAAAATTTATTTCCAAAAAAAAATCAAATATTTTTCGAAGAAATATTTAGGAGGCATACAACCATATTCTATACTTTTACGACTATGTATTTAGAGTTAACAAAAATGAACTGTTTAATATTGGATGATATTCATCCCATTTTTATAGAACAAGCAACCGCATTAGGTTTAAAGGTAGATGTGGCTATCAATATTGAATCGACAGAAATTGAAAGAAGAGTTGGATCTTATGAAATCATTGTAATCAATAGTAAAGTAAAAGTTGATAACGTTCTTATAAATAAAGCTGTTAAACTAAAATATATTTTACGCCCTGGTAGTGGTTTAGAGAATGTAGATGTTGAATATGCTGCTTCGAAGAATATTATTTGTATTAATTCGCCCGAAGGAAATTGTAATGCAGTAGCCGAACATACTTTAGCCATGATATTAATGTGGCATCATAAAATACTAAAAGCTGCAAATGAGGTAAAACAAGGCGTATGGCTTAGGAAAGAAAATACAGGGATAGAACTGAAGAATAAAACAATTGGAATATTGGGATATGGCAATGTAGGAATGGCTTTAAGTGATAAATTATTAAGCTTTGGTGTTAGAATTTTAGTTTTTGATAAGTATAAGAAAGGATTTAGCAAATTAGGAATTGAAGAATGTTCTGTAGAAAAAATAATGGAAGAGGCTGATATTATTAGCTTTCATGTTCCATTAACTGATGAAACAAATTATATGGTTGATGAACACTTTATTAATCAACTAAAAAAGGATGTTTTATTAGTAAATACATCAAGAGGAAAAGTAGTAAAAACAAAAGCAATAGTAAACGCTTTGCAACAAAAAAAATTGTTAGGAGCCTGTTTAGATGTACTTGAAAATGAAAATTCAAGCTCGTTTAATGCCGATGAAAAACAAGATTTTAACTACCTCTGTAATGCTGAAAACGTAATACTAACGCCACATATAGCAGGGTGGACAGTAGAAGCAAAAAAGGACATGGCAGAGGTGCTTATCAAAAAAATAAAAAAAATATTTCATAATTAATTAACAAAGTATATCTTTGGCGACCTCAATAAAAAACATCATTGTATGAAGTTAAAAAATACATTTAAGCCGCAGTTATTTTTATTATTCATTTTAACTTGCTTTTCTTTTTCGGCATTTGCCCAAAAAGGCGAAATTCGTGGTACTGTTACAAATAAAGCCAACGGAAAACCGATGGATTATGTAGCCGTATTCGTTACACTGGGTGGCAACACTAAAGGTGGTACTTATACTGGCGACGATGGTTCGTTTGTAATTAAGCCCTTAGATGCTGGTATTTATGAATTGCATATAAAAAATGCTGGATTCAATGAGGTGGTAATGAGTAATATTTCGGTAAGTAGCGATGGCGCTCGTATTATTAATGACCCTATTCAATTAGAAAAAGCAAGCAAAGAATTAAAAATAATTAAAATTATAGATGTAAGACCACTTATTAATACTGGTCAGCCCGGTACTGGAAACGCAGTAGATGCTGAGCAGATTAAGAAAATGGCAGTTAAAGATATTGGATCTTTAGTAGCTGCTGGGGCAACAAATATTTATCAAAAAGATGGTGGTGGTATTTCTATTGGTGGATCTCGTGAAAACGGAACAAGAATTTTTATTGATGGTGTGCCAGTTCGTTCGGGTGCAAATATCCCATCGGGCTCAATAGCAAGTGCCGAAATTATTACCAGTGGTGTACCTGCTAAATATAGTGATGCAGTAGGTGGTGTAATTAATGTAACTACCAAAGGTGGTGCAAAAACATTTACAGGCAATGGTGAATTAGTTACTTCGCAATATTTAGATGGATATGGTCATTTTTTAGGTGGTATAGGCTTAACAGGACCATTATTATTTAGAAAAGAAGTAGGTGCTAAAAACAAAAAACCATTATTGGGTTATAATATTAATGTTGAATTTCAACACGATAAAGACCCCAGCCCTTCGGCAGTTGGCGTTTGGAAAGTAAAAGACGAAAAATTAGCTGAATTAGAAAAATCTCCACTTGTACTTAATCCTAACACAGGCTTTGGATACATTCATAGTACTGATTTTGTTACAAAAGACGACATGGAAAAAGTAAAAGCCAAACAAAATGTAGCTCAAAATTTAGTAAGAGTAGCAGGTAAATTAGATTTTAATTTAAGTTCTAATTTTTCACTAACATTTGGTGGTAATTATTACTATAACAGAAGACATGATTATATTAGAGAATATAGTTTATTCAATTCTCAAAACAATCCCGAAATTAGAGAAAACCAATGGAGAGTATTTGCTAAATTTACCCATCATTTAGGTTCAGCTAATACCGATTCTCTTTCTATTCGTAAAGCACAAAATGCTACTATTCAAAATGCTTATTATACCATTCAAATGGATTATAGCCAAGATAATTTTTTAAGATGGGATGATAATCATAAATTGAACGCATTTGATTATGGTTATGTAGGGCAATTTGAAAAACGATCTCGACCAACGTACATTTCTGGAAAAGATGATTTATTGGGCATAACAGCTTATCGCCAAGATTTACCAACTGATACTTTAATCGTATTTACACCTAGTGCCCTTAATCAAACAATGGCAAACTACGCTAATCAATATTTTAACGAACAAGGTGATAGCCGAAGCAATGCTTACAATCAAAGTTTAACTAATATCAATTTAACAACAGGTGGAGATTTTATTAATGGTCATCGCCCTGGTGATGTAAACGGATTATGGTATAATACAGGTCGTCAGTATCCTGGATATAATTATAATCAAAAAAATCAATTCCGTTTTAATATTGATGGCTCATTTGATGTTAAATTAAATAAAGGTTCTAAACCTCATGCCATTGAATTCGGGCTATTATACGAACAACGTGTAGATAGAAGTTATAATCTTAGCGCAGTTGCATTATGGAATTTAATGCGCTTATTAACCAATACTCAAATTGGCTCTTTAGATTATTCAAACCCAATCAAAGTTTTTGATAATAATGGTATATTTCAAGATACAATTAGATACAATGTTAAATATATAGCTGCCGATCAAAACAATTTTGATAAAAATTTAAGAAATTCATTAGGCTTAGCAGCTAATGGTTTAACTACCATCAATACTGATGCATTAGCGCCAAGCCAATATAAAGTAGATATGTTTTCGCCTGATGAATTATTCAATAACGGAAGTTTATATGTAAATTATTATGGGTATGATTATACTGGTAAAATTTATAGAGGCAATACTAATTATAATGCATTTTTTACTGAAAAAGGAGATAATGGCGAATATTTAAGAAAAATAGGTGCTTTTCGGCCTACCTATAATGCTGCTTATATTCAAGATAATTTTGTGTATAGAGATATGCATTTTAATGCAGGTGTTCGTATTGATAGATACGATGCCAATACGCAAATACTTAAAGATCCTAATTTATTGTATGCAGCATATACATTATCTGATATTGAAAATGGTAGTGTAGGAACTTCAAAATTGGCATCTCAAGCTAAGCCCACCAATATTTCTTCTACTTCAGTGGTATATGTTGATAATCCTATCAATCCATCAAAAATTACTGGATACAGAAATGGCGATACATGGTACGATGCAAATGGTGTTGAATTAAAGGACCCAAGTTTAATAGCAAAAGCAGGAAGTACAGTTAAGCCTATTCCATATATTATAAAACCAAAAGTTTTAATTACAGATAAGGAATTTGATCCAACAACTTCTTTTAAAGATTATACACCTCAAACTACTATTGCACCACGTTTAAATTTCTCGTTCCCAATTAATGGCGATGATGCCTTATTCTATGCGCATTATGATGTGTATGCTCAACGCCCACAAGATAGAAATGTAATTACACCAGATTATTATTTGTATTTAGATAAAATTGCAACTGATGTAACAATGCCTAATCCAAATTTAAAACCCGAAAGACAAGTATCATACGAAATTGGTTTTCAACAAAAATTAAATCCAAAAACAGTATTAAAATTAGCTTCTTTTTATAAAGAATATAAAGATTTAGTACAAGTAACTAAAATGATTTATGCTTATCCAATTGCTTATACTACTTATGGCAATAAAGATTTTGCAACTTCAAAAGGTTTTAGTGCTCAATTAGAACAACAAAAAACAAAAAATTTAAGATTGGTGGTAAGTTATACTTTAGCTTTTGCCGATGGTTCGGGTTCTGATGATAGATCTCAAGCAGCTTTAGTAGATCAAGGTTCACCAAACTTCCGTACTATTATGCCTTTAGCTAATGATGTTCGTCATACAATTGGTGGTAATTTAGATTTCCATTTTGGCGAAGACAAAACTGTTCCAAAATTATTTGGTAAAAACATATTCAACAATTCTGGTATTAATTTAATTTTTAGGTCTCGTTCTGGCGAACCTTATACTCGTGAAGGAAATGCAAGAGATGCGGCTTCTATTACCCCATCAGGCACAAAAGTATTGAATGGAACTATTAATGGTTCACGTTTGCCTTGGAGTTATAAATTCGATTTAAAAATTGATAAGGATATAGCTTTAACTACTAAAAGAAAAGATGAAAATGGCGCATTTAAAAAAGTATATTTAAATGTATATTTATCAGTATTAAACTTATTGAATACCAAAAATATTCAAGGTGTATATAACTTTACTGGTAATGCTGCTGATGATGGATATGTAGGCAGCCCAAGTTATAATACAAAAGTTAAGGATTTGAATTCAGTTCAAGGCTTTATTGATCAATACTCAATTAAATCTGATAATCCGGATCACTATAGCTTGCCAAGAAGAATTAAGCTTGGTATTCAATTTAATTTTTAATTTTAAAACATCTATTTTCAATAGCACAATTATATGAAAAGATTACTTATATACGTTTTTGCTTGTAGCTTTTTAATCAGTAAAGTATCTACTGCCGAAAGCATTTACAATCTCAAATCTGTTAATCCGCAAAATCATTTTGGTACACCCAAAAATGCAAAAGCAGATGGCTGCCCAATGCCTACTGCAAGTGTTGATTTAGATATCAACAACGTACGTGCACGTATAATGGATGCTGGTGATATGTGGTGGGATAGAGGTTTGGAAGTAGCTCGTTATGAAGTTCCAAAAATTGATCCTCCTGGGTCAGCTCCATCAGTAAGTTCATTATTTGCTGGTGCAATATGGGTTGGTGGTATTGATAACTCTGGCAATCTTCGTGTTGCTGCACAAACTTATCGCCAAAATGGTAATGATTTTTTTGCTGGTCCGTTATCATCGATTGATGGAACAGTAGATGCAACAACTTGTACCAATTATGATTATTTTTGGAAAATCAATGGTGCCGATATTATCAAATTTAAAGCCGCCTCTGCACCTGTAAGTTCTGATTTTCCAACCATTTTTGGTTGGCCTGCTAAAAATAATGCTACAGCTACTGGCGCAAATGGTGCAACTTTACTTATTAATGATGAATTGGCTCCATGGGTTGATGTAAATGGTGATGGCACTTATGATGCTGCTACAGGTGATTATCCTTCGTTTGGTGGTGCAAATGCTAATACATTGCCTGATCAAATGATTTTTTGGGTATATAATGATAAAGGAAATATTCATACTGAAACATCAAGCGATCCTATCGGCTTGCAAATAAATGCAATGGCTTTTGCTTTTAAAACATCTGATGATGTAAATAGTATGACTTTTTATAGATATGATTTATACAACAAGAGTACAAATAATTTAGATAGTACTTATATAGCACAATGGTTAGATCCAGATTTGGGTTGTGCAAAAGATGATTATATTGGTAGCGATCCAGTTCAAGGTTTGGGAATTTGTTATAATGCTGATGCTAATGACGAACCTTGCCCTAATGGTTATGGTGCTAATATTCCGATGGTAGGTATTGATTTTTTCGAAGGACCTAAAATTAGAAATTTTAATAATACAAAAGATACCACTTTAGGTATGACTGGGTTCTATTATTTCTATAATTCAACTCCTTCAGGTTTAGCCGATCCACAATCTGCCGTTCAGTTTTACGGATATATGACAGGTACTTGGAGAGATGGAACAAGATTTACCCAAGGTGGTAATGCACATGGTGGTACACAACGAACTAATTACGTATTTCCTGATGCACCTAATAAATCGGGTAATAATGTAGTTACAGGTCAACCTTATTGGTCGATGTGTAATCCAACGCCAGTAACTCCTGGAGATGTTCGAATTGTTGAATCATCAGGACCATTCAAATTAATTCCAGGTTCAAAACAACGTGTTACTGTAGGTGTGGTTTGGGTTCCAAGTATATCTTACCCATGTCCATCATTCCAAAAAATATTAACTGCCGATGCTACTGCACAAGCATTGTTTGATGCTGGGTTTGCAATTTTAAAAGGACCAGCTGCTCCAGATTTATCAATTCAAGAATACGATAAAGAATTGATTTTGACAATTTCGAATAATTCACCAACTTCGAATAATTACAAGGAAAAGTACAAAGAATTTTCTAGTAAAATTATGCCGCAAGTTATCAAAGTTCCAGGCAGCCCTACTTCAACTGATTCATTAAACGCATCGTATATATTCGAAGGCTATCAAGTATATCAATTAAAAGATAATTTTTTACCATCTACCGAAGATGATTACCATGATGCTACTAAAATGCGTTTAATAGCACAAGTGGATAAGAAAAATAGTGTAAAAAATATTGTAAATTGGTTTAGAGATGATGCTAATGGTGGTGGATTTAAACCGATTTTAGAAGCCGCAGGTACAGATGAAGGCATTACGCATACATTCCAAATCAAAACAGACAAATTTGCTTCGGGCGATGATCAATTTTTGGTAAATTTCAAAAGTTATTATTTCTTGGTAGTGGCATATGGCTATAATAATTATAAAGATTATTCTGATGCCGATCCATCTTCTCAATCAACACCATATATTAGAGGCAATGCAAATGTTTATTCTTATACTGGCATTCCGCATATTATAACGCCACAACATGGTGGAACAGTTTTGCATTCAAAATTTGGCGATCAACCTTTTATAACTCGGGTTGAAGGTTATGGCAACGGGTATAATTTTACTAACCTTGCTCAATCAACAATTAATGAGATATTGAATAATGTTAATGTAGATAAATTGAAATATGATTCGTTAGGCGGACCAATTAATGTTAGAATATTTGATCCAGTTAGAGTTCCAAAAGATAGTTTTGAAGTTTCAATTATTGATTCATCTAAGTATTGGATTAATGGAGCTTGGGATTCATCAACACCAACTGCACCAAAGGATAGTGTTAGAAAATTTGCTTATTGGAAAATTGTAAATATAAGTAGTGGTGAAACAAGGTATTCAGAAAAAGATATTTCATCTGGGTACGATCAATTATTTCAAGATTGGGGCTTCTCGGTAAATATTGAACAATCTGTATTTGCTGGAACTAAAAAGAATATTACAGCCAATGTAGGAACACCTCAAAACCCTCAAGTAGTATTACTTGATATTAGAAATTACGCTCAAAATAATGGTTTTTTAGGTTGGGATTTGAAAGTAAATTCAGCTGTTAACTTTTGGTATGGGCAGCAAGCCGCAGATCAAGATGGTGAGGTAGGTACAAACTGGATTCGTTCAGGAACTACTTGGAAACTTAAAACAGCATCTCCAGCAGAATCATGGAGATGGTCTGATTATGCTTATGGAAATGGAAGTTATGTAGATGCATATGATAAAGATCAGGATTATGAAAAAATATTTGGTGGCACATGGGCACCATTTATGTTAGCTGCTTATGATGTTGGTTCGGTAGGTACAGATTTCACAAAACAACCAGTTTTTAATTATGAAGCGGCTATCATTCCGGGCTTTGATGAGCAATGTATGAAAAATCATAAAATGAGTGATTTATTTAGTTTTGATATTGTATTTACAAGTGATAAATCTAAATGGACAAAATCGGCTGTTGTAAATACTAAAACTAATCCTAAAGATTTATTTGCCAGTGGTGCAATAATTCCATCAACCGATAGATTACGTTTATCAACACACGATTCATGGTTAGATTATACAAGCTTAGACGCTAATGGAAATCCTAAATATGATGCAAGTTCGCAAGGGTTAAGTTGGTTTCCGGGATATGCAATTAATATAGAAACAGGTGAGCGATTAAACATTGTTTTTGGTGAAGATAACAAGGCGGTTAACGACAATGGCAATGATTTGCTTTGGAATCCTACCTCAACTACTACTAAAGAAGGCTTTGGAAGATATGGTGGTCGTCATTACATTTATATTTTAAAAACAAAATATGATGTTCAAAAAGTAGGTGATATGGCTGCTATATTAGGAAGCGGAAATGTACCTGATATACGTGATAGTATTTATACGCAGGCTATTTGGGTTGGTGTACCAATGATGTTAAATACAGGTGGTTTATACACAATGAAAAGTGCTAAAGAAGGTATTATTCCTGCTGATTTAACATTAAAAGTTCGTGTATCAAAACCTTATGGATTGCATGATTATGGTAATAATACTGATCATCCAGGGTATCCTAAATTTACTTTTAGTATGAAAGATTTTGCTGCTGATACAAGTGTAATGGATACAGCAAAAAGCGCTTTAGATTTAATCAATATAGTTCCTAATCCATACTATGCATACTCAAATTATGAAACAGGAACCTTAGATTCAAAAGTAAAAATCACGAATTTGCCTAAAAAATGTACCATTACTATTTATACGGTAGATGGAACTTTAATTCGCCAATTTAAACGTGATATAGACTATCCAACTTATCAGGATTGGGATTTGAAAAACTCAGTAAGCGTACCAATTGCAAGTGGTTTATACTTAATTCATATTTCGGCTGATGGATTGGGGAAAAATCATGATCAAGCGGCTCAACGTGTTATTAAATGGTTTGGTGTAATGCGTCAAATTGATTTAAATACATTCTAAAAATTACTTATTAAATAATCTAATTGTTTCTTATATGATTGCCACAAAAAAAATAGTAATATTGTTAGTTGCATCGTTTTCAACACTTTGCTCAACTACATTATTTGCAGGAAATAAAGATAGAACAGGCCAAGCTGGAGCTTATGAATTATTGGTAAATCCATTTTCTAGAAGTTCGGGCTGGGGAAGTGTAAACTTTTCAACTGTTAAAGGTATTGAAGCCACAAGATTGAATGTTGCTGGGCTTGCCGAAACAGAAAAGACTGAATTAGTTTTTTCTAAAAATGTGTGGTTGCAATTGCAGGGAGCAAATATGGGTGTAAATGATTTAGGATTTTCTCAAAAATTGGGAAAAAGTGGTGGTGTGTTAGGCATTAACATCATGTCAATGACTTTTGGCGAAGTACCAATTACTACTACAGCTGTACCAGATGTAGTTAACGGATTGGCAACTTTAGGAACATACAAACCCCAGTTCTTTAATTTTTCAGTATGTTATGCTAAAAAGTTTTCTGATGCTATTCAAGGCGGTGTAGGCGTTACAGGAATTTCAGAACAAATACCTAATGCAAAAGCACAAGGTGCTACCATAGATGCAGGTATACAATATCATGGCTCTTCATCTCCAAAAATAAAGTATAAAGATATTCACTTCGGAATTTCATTACGTAATGTGGGTACAGCACTTCAATATCGTGGTGATGGTTTGTCGGCATTAGCTACCATTCAAAATTCAAAATATGCTCAAAATCTTGAAATGCGTTCAGCAACCTTCGAATTACCTTCTCAATTAAATATTGGTGGATCATATGATTATAAATTTCCTGATGAAATGAAACGAATTTCTATTTCAGGAGCATTTATTTCTAATGCATTTACTAAAGACTTATTGGGATTAGGAGCTGAATTTTCTTACAAAGAACAATTTCTATTACATTTAGGCTATCGTTATGAACCAGGTAGTTTTAAAAAAGATGCAATTAGAACAAATGTATACACAGGTTTAAGTGCTGGATTTACTTTCGAATTACCTGTTAAAAAAGATGGACCAACTTTAGGGATTGACTATTCTTACAGAACTACTAACCCTTTTCATGGCACACATTCAATTGGCGTAAGAGTTACTTTATAAAAATATTTACTAATTTTGCACTCAAGCAGGGCTTATCATTATGATATGCCCTGTTTATTTTTTTTTAGAAACAATCAATAAAATATTTAGAAGATGACTTATAACTATTTGAGCAGTGAAGGAATGGAAAATTCGAGAAAAGAACTAAATGAATTAAGAACAAAAGGCAGAGCCGAAATGGCTCGTCAGATAGCCGAAGCACGTGATAAAGGCGATTTAAGTGAAAATGCCGAATATGATGCTGCCAAGGAAGCACAAGGTCATTTAGAAGCTAAAATTGCCAAATTGGAAGATATGCTTTCGAATGCCAGAGTGATGGAAGCTGCTGATGTTGATACTTCAAAAGTATCGGTAATGTGCAATGTGAAATTGAAAAATTTAAAAGATAAAAAAACAGTTACTTACCAAATTGTTAGTGAGAAAGAAGCCGATTTGAAATCGGGTAGAATATCTGTAGGTTCACCCATTGGAAAAGGTTTGTTGGGTAAATTAGTTGGCGATGTAGCTGAAATTACTGTTCCTGCTGGTACTCTGAAATTTCAAATATTAGAAATAGGCGCTTAATTATTTTTATTCATTTAATTTGTGCATCTAAAATAATTTAGTGCAACAAAAACCACTTTTTTTACCTTATTTATTATTATTTATTGGTACGCTTTGTATCGGTTGGTCGGCAATATTTGTTGAGCTGGCTAATGTGCCAGGTTTAACATCGGGCTTTTACAGAGTATTTATTGCAGCCATTGTTTTGCTACCTATTTGGTTTTTTTCAAACAAAAAAAATCCACCATTTAAAGAACTTATACTACTACTTTTTGGTGGTGTTTTATTCGCATTAGATTTGAATTATTGGAATGAAGCCATCCTAATGAGCTCGGCAGGAATATCTACTGCATTAGCCAACTTTGCACCTGTTTGGGTAGCATTAGGCGCTATGTTATTTTTCAAAACAAAATTAAATGTATGGTATTGGATAGGAACAACAATAGCAATTGCTGGTGTAATTGTAGTTATTGGATGGCAAAAAGTTCAACATCTTGAAGTAAGCAAAGGAAATTTATTTGCCCTAATTGCCAGTTTTTTTTATGCTTGTTATTTATTAGTAACATCAAAAGCAAGGCAAAAAACGGATACTTTAACTTTTATGACTTTTGCAACTATTGGCTGTACCATTACCTTATTTATTAGTTCGCAAATCCAACATGTATCGTTGCAAGTGCCTATGCAATCTTGGTTGCCGCTCATTGGTTTAGGATTGATAACACATGTGGCAGGTTGGCTTACCATTAATTATGCTTTAGGATATATACCATCGGCAATTGCATCGGTTATGCTTTTAAGCCAAGCTGTATGGACTACATTATTTGCCATACCTGTATTACATGAATATTTGAACACACAACAAATTATAGGCGGTGTAATTGTTTTAGTAGGAATTTTAATTGTGAATTTAAAAAGATAAATCAACTGACCGAAAATTCATTTTTTTCAATTACCAAAAATTGGTAACTTTGTAAAAATAATTTTATGCAAAGAAATACATCTGTATCATTAGGTAACTATTTTGAGAATTTTGTAGAGAAACGAATTGATGAAGGGAGATATAAAAATGCCAGTGAAGTAATTCGTGCAGGATTGCGATTGTTAGATGAAGAAGAAACCAAAATTAAATCTTTGAAAATAGCCATCCAGCAAGGCATTGAAAGTGGCATTGCTAAAAATTTTGATCCAAAAAAACATTTACAAAAATTAAAAGCCAATAAAAAAAAGAATGGCTAAATGTTTTCTTACCAACAAAGCTGTTGAGGATCTATCGCAAATTTGGGAATATACATTTAAAGAATGGTCGGAAAAACAAGCAGATAAATATTACGAATTGCTAATAATTGCATGCGAAGAAATTTCTAGAAATCCAAAAGTCGGGAAACACTACAATGAAGTAGCTACCGACATTTCAGGCTATCTGGTTCAAAAACATATCATCTTCTATCGGGTTGTAAAACCAAATGAAATTGAAGTCGTAAGAATACTACATGGAAGCATGGATTTAAAAAATAGAATTGATGAATGAATTTGAAATGATAAATCAATTACCTGAAAATTTATTGGCTGAACTCCGCCTACAACAAGGCTTTGATGAAGTTGCATTTTTGCAAGCACATCAACAATCGCCTAACACTTCTATTCGATTAAATCCAAAAAAGAAAATTGCCATTACTCCCTCTCCTTTGGAGAGGGCTGGGGTGAGGTCAATTCCTTGGTGCAACAATGGTTTTTATTTAGAAAAACGCCCATCATTTACATACGACCCATTATTTCATGCAGGCTGTTATTATGTGCAAGAAGCCAGCAGTATGTTTTTAGAATTTGTTTTAAAACAAACAGTTGATTTATCGCAATCGCTCAAAGTGCTTGATTTATGTGCTGCTCCAGGTGGTAAGTCAACTTTAGTTGCTTCATTGATAAATGAAAATTCGTTGTTGGTTTCAAACGAAGTGATAAAAAACAGAGCTACAATTTTAAAAGAAAATATTTCGAAATGGGGAAGCGAAAATGTGTTGGTTACTAATAATGACCCCAAACATTTTGAGCGATTAGAAAACTATTTTGATGTGCTGATAATTGATGCGCCATGCAGCGGAAGTGGTTTGTTTCGCAAAGAACCAAACTACTTAAATGAGTGGAATGAAAATTTAGTGTCGCTTTGTAATCAGCGGCAGCAAAGGATTATAGCCGATGTTTGGAAATGTTTGAAGCCAAATGGTGTATTAATTTATAGCACTTGCAGTTTTTCGGAAAGTGAAAACGAAGCGATTGCCGATTGGATGATAGATGAATTTGAAGCAGAAAATATTTCTATAAAAATTCCAACCGAATTTAAAATTGTAGAAACGAAATCTAAAAAACACCAAGCGCAAGGATTCAGATTTTATCCGCATTTGGTGCAAGGCGAAGGATTTTTTTGTTGCGCTATGCGAAAGAAAAATGATTCGCTTTTGCAATTCACAAATCCCTCTCCATTTGGAGAGGGCAAGGGTGAGGTTAAGAAAAAGAAAGAATTGCAAAAGCGAAATCAAACGAAAAATAATTCTACCATCAACAAATCTATTTTAAGCAATTGGCTGAAAAATATTGATGCGTATGAGTTTCAACAAAAAAATGAATTCATTATTGCGCAGCCAAAATCTTTAATTGATGAAATGGAATTTATCAGCGGCAAATTAAATGTGATTAAAAGCGGCATTTGCATTGGGCAATTAACACACAAAGATTTAATCCCCGACCATGAATTGGCGATGAGTAATTTGCTTTCTG
>JBEEMV010000215.1:0-7034 GCA_041192505.1 Bacteroidota bacterium | reverse complement strand
GGTGATGTATTAACTTCTGATAGCACTGGCACAACTTATCAATGGTACTTATATGGTGTAGCTATTAGTGGTGCAAATGCTAAAACTTATACCGTTACCCAAAGTGGCAGTTATCAAGTTCAAGTATTAGATGCTACAAATTGCGGTTCATTATTATCATCGGCACTAAGCGTTACTGCAAGCGGCATTTCGATAGTTGATGCAAATTTGTATTGGAGAATTTTTCCTAATCCATCAGCCGAAAAAATATTTTTGCAAACAAAAGAAACTGAGGTAAACTTTACCATACTTAGCATCGATGGAAAAGTAATTTTATCCGAATCAAAATGGAATTCAGCAAATCCAATTTCAATAAGCCAACTTAATAATGGTGTTTACATGATTCAATTAAAATCAGTTGATAATGTTAAACATTATGGTACATTTAAGTTTTCAAAAATATAATTTATGATAAAAATAGTTCGATGTATTGTTGCCGTTAGTTTGCTTTCATTTGTTTTAGTTGCTTGTAAAAAAGGAGCTGGCGAAGGCGGTAAAGCAACCATTACAGGAAAAATATTTGCTACCAATTATAATGCATTATTAAAATCAGATTCGGGTTTTATTGGCGATTATAAAGTGTATATTAATTATGGTAATGAAACTGGCGTAAGCAATGATGTAGCCACCGATTATTCGGGCGTTTTTAAATTTAATTATTTACGAAAAGGCAATTATACCGTATGGGTGTATAGCAAAAAAAATAGTTTGTATGTGTTAGATTCAACTATTATAAAATCGGTTGAAATAAGCGATAAAACTGAAACTATTGATTTAGGCACAATAAGAATTAATACACGTAAAAATTAATTAGCTTGAATAAAATTAGCGCCATATTATCGGCTACATTATTTTTTTTAATCAGTAATATTGTAAAAGCTCAATCGGTTAATGATGCTGATTTTGGTTCATGGAATTCATTTTCGGTTGAAACAAAAATGAATAAAAAAGTATCCATTTTATTCAACGAAGAATGTAGGCTGAAAGAAAATATTTCGAGATTAAATTTGTTTTATACCGAAGTTGGGGTGCAGTATCGCCCCGTTTCATTTATCAAAACATCTGTGGTTTATAGATGGATTGATAAGTATCAATACGAAGATGGAAGCTTTAGTTTTAGAAATAGATTGATGTGGGATTTTACCATCAAAAAAAATCTATCAAAACAATTTTCATTATCGTATCGGCATAGATTACAAGCCGAAAAAAAAGATTGGTTTACATCCGAAAAAGGAAATTTAACCGAGTGGTATAGCCGAAATAAGTTTACATTAAAATATCAAATCAATAAAAAAATAGATGCGTACTCATCGATTGAATTTAGGTATCAATTACATGATTATCGAAATTTAGAATCGGAACATACATGGCATAGAAACCGCTACCAAAGTGGAATTGATTATGCTATTAATGAAAAAAATGAAGTAGGTATTTATTATTTAGTGCAACGTGAATTTAATGTTTCGATACCCGAAAATTTTTATGTAATTGGATTGCAGTATGCATTAACTATTGATTTAACTAAAAAGAAAACAGAGAAAAAATGAAATCGAAATTAACTTTTTTTATAGCGCTTTTGTTGGCTTCAAATATGTTGTTGGCGCAAACATCGAGAACAGAATATGTAACAGAATTTGACAAAAAACAACGCAAAGAAATTACTTACAAAGATGCTGTATTAACCTATAACGATAAAGGCGATGTGGTAGAAGAGTGGAATTATGATAAAAAAGGAAACATCAGTAAGCATATAAAATTTACTTACAATGCTCAAAATAAAAAGTTGAAAGAAATTCACTTTTCATCAAAAGGAAAAGAAAAAAAGATTGTAGAATATACTTATGATGATAAAGGAAGAAAAATTTTAGAAAAGCATATTGATGCTGATACACCAACCAATGTTGAGCTTCATAAATTTGTGTACGACGAAAAAAAATAATGAGTAATAACGTACCTATAATTTCGGAAATTGAAAATGCTGTTAATGATTTACAACCATTATCACTGGCTGAATTAGATGCAGTTTCGTTGCTGGATAGACAGGATACTAAATACACTTTTAATGTAAAATTTTTGCCCGAATTTTTAGCTGCTGCAAAAAATAATTACAAGGTTTTAGAAATTGAAAACAGGCGAATTTTTAAATACGATTCATTGTATTTTGATACCGATGATTATTTATTATACAAATATCATCACAACGAAAAAGTAAATAGAGTAAAGATTAGATACAGAAAATATGTAGAAAGTAATCTTACTTTTTTTGAAGTAAAATATAAATTATTTGGTACCCGAACTTCGAAAAAAAGATTGAAACAAGAAGATATAAAAACTGTATTAACCGATATTGAATTTGAGAAAATTAAAAATGTATCGTTTGATATTAATCAATTAAAAAGTAAGCTGTGGGTGTATTACAGCCGAATTACTTTGGTAAATAATGAAATGACCGAACGGGTTACATTAGATATTAATTTGAAATTTAAAAACGAAAATGGCAATGAAATAATAATGGAAAATTTGGCCATTGCCGAAATAAAACAAAACAAACGAAGTGTGTTGATGCCTTTTATTCAGATGATGAAACAAAAAAGAATTCCGCCACTAAGTATTAGCAAATACTGTATGGGTGTGGCTTTAACCGTACCCACCATTAAAAGCAATAACTTTAAACCCAAATTTATAACACTTAAAAAAATAATGAATGCTTAATTTAATTGCATTAGTTCAAGATTCGTTGAGTACCGAAAATGTAGAAGCAGCAGGCAATGCAGCCACTAGTTTTTTTAACACCAACCGATTTTTTAATTCAACCGATTTTTTTGAATTATTGGGTAGATATGGTTTTAATTTTATTGTAACATTTATTTTGGTACGATTAATTTATTATCCAGTAAATAAGCGCAAAGAATATTTGTTTACCTACTTCCTTTTTAACACTTTAATTTTTATTATGTGTTATATGTTAGCAAGCAGCAAACAAAGCATAGGCTTTGCTTTTGGCTTGTTTGCAGTGTTTAGTATTTTACGATATAGAACCGAAGTAGTACCCATAAAAGAGATGGCGTATTTTTTTATTTGTATTACATTAGGGGTGATGAACGCCTTGGCTACAAAAAAAATTAGCTATGCCGAATTGGTGTTTGCCAATGCATTAATTTTAGTAATGACATTTGTATTAGATGGTTGGATTTGGAGAAACCTAACCAACGAAAATGTAAAAGAAATTGAATACGAAAGAATAGATTTAATAACACCCGAAAAACGAGAAGAAATGTTAGCCGATTTAAAAACACGAACTGGTTTAGATGTTCATCGTATCGAAATTATTAGAATAGATTTTCTTCGTGATGTGGCAAGAATAAAAGCATTTTATTTATCAAAAGGTGCCGAAGGCAGCAATACCAAAGGCGATGATGGGGATGATGATTAATTAAGATTGCAAAACATAGACTCTGCGCCGAACATATCCTCAGCGGTTAAAAAAAAGCCTTATACTATTAATAGTGTAAGGCTTTTCTTTTAAATTTATTTAGTTTCCCATCTCATCGGCACTTGGGCCATACACACCCGGAATTGGTATGTTCAACAATCGTAAATAAACACCCAATTGAGCACGATGATGCACCATTTGACTATACGCATGACGAATGGTTTCCAATTTATTATGCTTGGCATAAATAGCTTCGCCATTTCTTAATGTCCAAATTTCTTCTAAAACTTTATCGTTCGATTTTGCAAAATTTGCTTGTGCTTCTGCAACATTTTTGTTGAAATAAGCAACCAACTCTTCGCCGTTTTTACAAACATCTGGGTTGTAAGGAGTGGTAGCAAAATCTAATTCATCTGTTGTTAAACCCAATGTAATCCACTTTGGTAAATCGGCTAAATGAATTGCCAAATCTTTTAGCAGCATACTTTTTGGATGTGGTTTAAAATCCATTTTGTCGGTAGGTACAAGTGCTAGCATTTTTCTGGTGCCAATAATTTCTTCGGCTAATTCGTTTTGAAATACTTCAATAAATGTTGTCATTATTTTTTTTGTTTTAATTATTGCTGCAAAGAAAATAGCAGCTTATGACAACAGTATGTCAGTAGCATTTTTGCTTACTGATTTATTTTTTTGCTTACCGTTTTTAAATAATCAACAGCTCGGGTTTTCAATTCTTTTGGGCTGATGATTTCGGTGTGGTCGGCTATCATCACATACCAACGCATCATGCCTTCTAATGAGGAAGTGAGAAAAGTCATTTCGGTATGTTCGCCCGTCTGTTGCTGCGACACAAAACCATTATAATATTTTTGTTCGCCAATGTATTTCAATGCTTCATTTTCAAATCGTAAAATTACTTCGATTAGTTTTTCTTCTTCGGCAATTTGTTTTAAAAATTTTTTCAAAGTAGGATGTTCTTTTACGAAAAATTTATCGCTGCTTTTTAATGTTTCAATTCTGTCCATTCTAAAATTTCGATAATCATTTCGCAGATGACAAAATGCGATAACATGCCATTTGCCATACTGAAAAAACAGACCAACTGGCTCAATATTTCTGCTTGTTTGTGTTTGATTATGATTAGCAAAATATTGCAAATTCAAGATTTGTTTTTTTGCAATGGCATCAATGATAAGGTGCATGAAATCAAGCTTTTCGGCTGATGTAGGCAGATAAGGATTATTTATTACAGCAATGTTTTCTTCAATTGTTTCCAAATGTATTTTTTCAGCATTTCGCATCACCGATTTCACTTTATACATAGCTGATTGATAACTTTCATTTAGCGATTGGTCGGTTAGTTTTTCAATTAATTTTTCAGCAGTTAAAAATGCTGTGGCTTCAGCCAAAGTAAATTGTACAGGTGGCAATTTATAACCATCAACCAATGAATAACCAATGCCAGCCTCGGCAATGATGGGAACACCAGTGGCTTCCAACGCCTTCATATCTCGATAAACCGTTCGCAAACTTATTTCAAATCGCTTGGCAATATCTTCAGCTCTCACCACTTTTTTCGATTGTAGTTGAATTAATATTGCTGATATGCGTTCTATTCTGTTCATTTATGTGGTGCAAAATTATTTTTTATTTGCTATGCACTTCAAAAATTGCTGTAATTACAGCAGATAAATTAAATATCTCCCTCAGTTGGTCTTATAATAATATCTTCAACTAATGATGAATAGGGCATTTGGTAGGCGGTGTACATAATATTTGCAATATCTTTTGCAGCAATAAATCTATCTTTTGGTAAATCAGTTCCTTTCCATGAATCGGTTAATACAGCTCCAGGATAAATAGTACTAACTCTAATATTGTATAGTTTAACTTCTTCTCTTAAATTTTTTGAAAATCCTGTTAGTGCAAATTTCGAAATACTATAACTACCTCCATTTGCATAAGCCTGCAAACCTGCTACCGAACTCATGTTGAAGATATAACCCGATTTACGTTGCATCATATTTGGCAAAAAATATCTGGTAATTTCATAAGCACTTATCAAGTTAGTTTGCAATAAAAATTCAAGTCTCCCTTCGGGTTCATCATACGTATTACCAGGTAAAAATGTGCCTGCATTGTTTACTAAAATATCAATTGTTTTAAAATGTTCAGCTACTTTTTTACAGAATAAATCACGTTCAACTTTATTACTTACATCTGCTGTAATGCATATTACATCAATGTTTTGATTGATAGCTTGTAGCTCTTTTTTTACTTCGTTCAATTCATTTTCGTTTCTTGCACAAATGGCTAAATTGAAATTTTCTTTAGCAAATTTTTCTGCAATTGCTTTTCCAATTCCTTTCGAAGCGCCAGTAATTACTATGGTTTTCATCATTTGTTTTAAATTTTCGAACTTCTATTTTGTAATATTAAATCGGTAATTACACAAGCTGTTAAAGCTTCAACGATAGGCACAGCCCTTGGTACAGCACATGGATCGTGTCGGCCTTCGGCTTTTATTTTTACTGTATTTCCTTTTTTATCAATACTTTTTTGTTCGGTAAATAGGGTTGATAAAGGCTTAAAAGCTAAATTAAAATATACAGGCATCGAATTGCTAATGCCTCCCAATAAGCCACCACTATTATTAGTTTTTGTCGATACTTTCTTTTTAGATGAAATGAAAATATCATTGTATGCGCTTCCTTTCATTGCCACCGATTCAAATCCTCTGCCCAACTCAAATCCTTTAGTTGCATTTATATTTAATAATGCATGCGCTAACTCGGCCTGAAATTTCCCAAAAACGGGTTCGCCTAATCCAATTGGTAAACCGTACACAACAGTTTGAATGCAGCCTCCAACCGTATCGCCTTGTTTTTTTGTTTTTTCTAATAATGAAATCATGTTGTTAGCAATCAATTCATCTGGGCAGCGAACGATACTTTTTTCTATCGCATTTTCCAGATTAATAATTTTTTTCAAAGAAATATTTTCATTCAAAAACGAATCTGCAATTTCAAATTTGCAATCCGCAATTTGATTTACCCACGAAACAATTTTGATATTATGTAACGCTAAAAATTGTTTAGCAATAGCGCCTGCCGCTACCCAACCTGCGGTAATACGAGCACTGCTGCGTCCGCCGCCTCTAACATCTCTAATGTCATATTTTTTATCATAAGTAAAATCTGCATGACCAGGTCGATAAGTATCTTTCAACCATTCATAATCAGTAGGTTTTGCATCTTTATTTTTGATAAGAAGGGTAATTGGCGAACCTAATGTTGTGCTATTTATTACACCCGAAATTATTTCAAATTCATCTGTTTCATTACGTGATGTAGTGATGCTTGATTGCCCAGGTTTGCGGCGATTTAATTCGTGTTGAATTTTTTTTAAATCTAATTTTAAATTTGCAGGGCAGCCATCAATTACAGCACCAACAGCCACTCCATGCGATTCGCCAAAACTTGTAATCTTAAAAATATTGCCTAATGTATTCACATTAATAATTGATTGATGATAAACGAAGTTAGATATTTTGAATTGAAAA
>JBEEMV010000214.1:0-16680 GCA_041192505.1 Bacteroidota bacterium | reverse complement strand
GTATAGCCATATCCACCAAATATTTGTACTGCATCTTCGGCTACATCAACAGCTATTTCGCTGGCATAATATTTTGCAAAAGCAGATTCTTTAGTAACTTTTTCGCCACGATTTTTTAAATCGGCAGATTGAAGTGTAAGCAATTCTGCTGCTTCAATTTTCATTTTCATATCGGCTATTTTAAAAGCTATGGCTTGAAAATTTGCAATAGGTTGATTAAACTGATGACGTTCTTTTGAATATTGAATACTGGCTTCGTAAGCACCTTTTGCAATTCCACATGAAAGCGCAGCAATTGAAACTCTGCCACCATCTAATACTTTCATTGATTGAATAAAACCTTCGCCTACTTTTCCTAAAATATTTTTTTCGCTAACTCTGCAATTATCAAAAATAATTTCAGCAGTTTCGCTGGCTCTCATGCCTAATTTATTTTCTTTTTTTCCTGCTCCAAAACCTGGTGTGCCACGTTCAACCACAAAGGCTGTCATACCATGGCTATCGCCTACTTCGCCCGTACGAACAATTACCACAGCAATATTGCTCGAAATACCATGTGTAATCCAACATTTAGTACCATTAATAATCCAATCATTACCATCTTGTTTTGCTACACATTGCATATTACCTGCATCGCTTCCTGTGTTAGGCTCGGTTAATCCCCAAGCGCCAATCCATTCGGCAGTAGCTAATTTGGGCAACCAACGTTGCTTTTGTTCTTCATTGCCAAATTGTAAAATATGCCCTGTACATAATGAATTGTGAGCAGCTACCGAAAGCCCAATTGAACCACATATTTTTGCTATTTCGCTAACAACCGTGTAATATTCAGCATAACCAAAACCGCTGCCACCATATTCAGTAGGTACCAAAACGCCCATCATGCCCATTTCGCCCAATTTTTTAAAAAGGTCGATGGGGAAATGTTGAGCTTCGTCCCATTCCATTACATAAGGTTTAATATGTTTTGCGCCGAAATCCTTAATGGTATCGGCAATCATTTTTTGATTTTCAGTTAATTCAAAATGCATAAAATTCGTATTTTTTTTGAGGCGCAAATATAATCTATATGCCTCATTAAAGGATGGTTTCTATTCAAAAATTAAATAGGGTTCTATCTTCTTTATATCTTCATCCGTAAAGGCTTTCGAGTTTTTAAGCTCATCGGCTGTATGATATTTTCCATGCTGTTCTCTAAATGCTATTAACAATTTTGCTTTATTAAATTTGATGTATGGATGCTTTTTTAGTTGCTCAACACCAGCCGCATTAATATTTATTTTCGAAATTTTAGAGGCATCAATGGCTATGCGTTTTTCATTTACCATCAACATCGAATCTTTAAAACCCCAAACTTCTTTTAGTTGATTTAAGGATACAAATCCACCAATTAAATTTCGGTACTTAATTATTTTTATAGCAGTTTTACCACCAATTAATGGCAATGCTTCTAATGCAGCACTATCGGCTGTATTAAGCTCAACGATTGAGAATTTGGGTTTTGAAAATGAAGAAGAAGTTGAATAATTATTTTCTTTTTTTAATTCAGGTATGGATACAAATGGTTCAATTTTTTGATACCATTCATCTTTCATTCCGTATACTTTTTTTAAATCTTCGGGCTTGCGTATTTTACCACCTTTAGCTAAATAATTAGCAATTGTTTTTGCAAATTTTTCAGGAAATCCTGCATTTTTCCAATCTTCAAATCTGTATTCATTTGGATTAAATGGTTGATGAATTTGTATATTTATTTCATTCGATTTTGGAATAAAAACATCTGCCGAAGATTCTTCGTTTTGTTCACTTTTAGCATAGTAATTACTTTGCTTTTGCTCGTTTATTTCGGCTGAAAGCTTTGCTGCCAATGAATCTTGCTTTGCTAATTCTGCTTTTGATGGCGAATGATTAAACAATGGCACTACAAATATTTTAACGCCAATTACAATACCTATTAATGCAGCTAAAAACAAAATGGCATTTCTATCTTGCTTTGAAAATGTGAGATATTCTTTTAGTATTTTTTTCATCAATTAAATAGCTTTCTTATTTTATTTCAAAATTATCGGCATCTTTCCAAAACTGATACGTTCTTCTAATTTTAATTAATTCATCTAATAATAAATTTTGTTGAATTAAAATTTTATCATCATTAACCTGCTGTATTATTTCGCCCAAAGGGCTAATAACACTGCTATTGCCGCAGTGGTAAATATTATTTCCATCATTACCAACTCTGTTAGCTGCAATTACATAACATTGATTTTCGATAGCACGGGTTTGTAATAAATTTTTCCAAGCTGTATTTCTTCTTTCGGGCCAATTGGCTACAAATAATAAAATATCATATTCGCCACGATAGGTTGTTTCATCGGCTTTTTGCTGCCTACACCAAATAGGAAAACGCAAATCGTAACAAACCATAGCACAAATATTCCATCCTTTGTAATTAATAATTAGCCTTGAATTGCCTGCTGTATATGTTTTATGTTCATCGGATAATCGAAACAAATGATGCTTATCATACTGCCATATTTTTCCATCAGGTTCAACCCAAATTAATCTATTATAAAAATTTTCATTTTCTTTTATGATTAAACTGCCACAAATAGCCGCTTGTTTTTCAACACTTTTTTGTTTCATCCATTGTACTATTCTGCCATCCATGGTTTGATGGCATTGGGCTGCATCCATAGTAAAGCCGCTACTAAACATTTCGGGCAATACAATTATATCTGTAGAGTTTATTTTAATAGCATCTATTTTTTCGTTCCACATTTTTAAATTTGCATCTTCATTTTGCCAATGCAAATCAGATTGAATGATGGTAATATTTAATTCATTTTTCATTTTTTTATTTTAGTTTGATGAACAAATTTGGGCTACAATTTTGCGCTTCGATTCGTCGATAATTTCAATGGTTACTGCTACATATTTTTCGGGTAAAATTTCTTTTACAATATCAGCCCATTCAATAAAACAATAATTGCCCGAATGAATACAATCTTCCATGCCTACTTGTATGGCTTCATCTGCATTTTTTAGTCGATAGCAATCGATATGAAAAATGGTTTGATTGCCTTGATAAGAATTAATGATAGGAAATGTAGGGCTGCTAACAATTCCATCATAATTTAATTGTTTGCATAAATGCTTTATTAAAGTAGTTTTTCCAGCACCCATAGGTGCATTAAAACAAAATGTTTTTTGTGCCGATGCCCAATTTAATAATTGCTGTGCTGCATTTTCTAAATCAAGAATTGAAAAAACTTCTATTTCAATAAAATTCATCATGTTTTAAGTACTAATTTTTTTAAGCAACAAGAATAATACAATATTTTCTAAACCTAAGCAATGTTAAAATCGAGTTAAGAATTAAATGGTATAAATGTACTAGCATTTAAAAAAATACTTTTGCATTCTAAAATTAAAAATTGAATCACAATATTACATATCAATTCAGCCATAAATCTATCTTATTTATAATAGGGATAGTGCTGATGTTTGTAAGTTTTGATAATTCATTTGTAGGATTCAATTTTGCATCTAAAGTAGCTATTAAAAATAGTTGTAGTGTTCAAAAATCAGGCTCAGATAATCAAATAGCAATTTATGTAAATGAAGTGGCTGATGATGACATAAATGATGATGATTTTTTTAAATTTAAATCGAATATAGTTGTTAGCAACAGTATTTTGATGTGCAGAAAATATATTACTTCTCAGTATTTAACAATTCCTATTTCTTACTTTCAAACATGTGTAATGTCTTTATTAATCACATGTTCGGCACTTGGTATTTTTCGTTTATAGTTTAATCTGAGTCCTTCAGATTTTATTTTTTTTAACTAATTTTTATTCATTATGATTAAGTTTCAAAGCTTAATAGCAATAATTTGTATTATGATTTTGGCGAATAAAGCTTATTCGCAAACTAACGTTAGTGATACGCTATCAATTGATATTAAAAATGCCGAAAAAATATTCATCGATAAAAATTTATCGTTGTTGGCAGCAAAGTATAATGTAGATGCCAATGCGATGTTGGTGAATCAAGCCCAAAAATGGGATAATCCAATTTTGATGCTCGACCAAAATATTTATAACCATGTAACCAAAAAATATTTTGATGCCACCAATAGCGGACAAACTTATGGACAGGTTCAGCAGTTAATTAAATTGGGCGGCAAACGCAAGGCTGCTGTGGCTATTGCAAAAGATAATTTAGAAATAGCTAAGTTGCAATTAGATGATTTGTTGCGCAATTTGCGTTACACTTTACACACCGATTTATACAACGCTGCTAATTTTTTACAAGCCGAAAAATTATTTGCTGATGAAATTAATGAAATGCAAAAACTAACTTTTGCCATTGGCGAACAAGTAAAAGTGGGTAATGCTGCAATGAAAGATTTGTTAAGAGTACAAGCCGAATTATTTAGCGTACAAAATGATGCGTTGCAAAATCAAAAACAATTAGTTGCGGTTGAAGCAGAAATTCGCCAATTGTTACTATTGCCCGAAAATGCTTTTGTGAAGCCAGCTGTAAGCGATTCGTTGCAAAATAATTTGGTAGAAAAAATAAATGTGGCTGATTTATTTAACGAAGCAAAAAACAATCGACCTGATTATAAAATTCAACAAACACAAACTTTGCAACAGCAACATAATTTGAATTTGCAACGAGCTAGTGAAGTACCTGATTTAACCGTAGGAACAGAATATGACCACAACAGTAATTATATTTCAGATTACTGGGGATTAACGCTGGCTATGCCTTTGCCAATTTTAAATACGAACCGTAATAATGTAAAAGCAGCAAAAAATTATTTGAGCGAACAACAACAAAATGAATTGCAATTTGAAAAAAATATTGCCACAGATGTATCATCGGCTTATATCAAATTAAAAAATACCATTGCCTTAAATAGCAGTGTGAATGAAACTTTAGGAACAAAATACGATTTGATGATGCGAAATATGATTCAAAATTATCAGCAACGAAATATTAGTTTGTTAGAGTTGATGGATTTTTTCGACACTTATAAAGATGCAAAATTAAAGGCTTTACAATTGTTGAATGATAGCCACAATGCAGTGGAAGATTTGAATTTATCGGTGGGGAAACAGGTTATTGGTCAATAGTCATTAGTTATTAGTGAAGAAAGTTTGGTAAACTTTTTTCTACTAATTAAACACAAATTTGAAATTGTAAATCGTCAAATAATTACAAGTTCGCCAAACTTAAAAAAAAATAAAAGTTTAAGATGAAATATTTAAAACAGATTATCGCAATTACAGCCACAGTAGCTATTTTGCAGGCTTGTCATTCGAAAAAAGAGAATGTTGAAAAAGGAAATACAAAATATTGTTTAAGCGATTCGATGCAACGAATTGTGAAAATAGAAGAAGTTGATTCGGAATTTATTAAAGACGAATTAACACTTACTGGGCAAATAACTTACGACCAAGATAAGGTGGTAAAAATTTTTCCGTATGCCAGCGGACAGGTGATGGATGTGAAAGTAACCATAGGCGATTATGTGCATGCAGGGCAAACTTTAGCCATTTTAAAAAGTGCTGAAATTGCTGGAACCAACAGCGATTTGGCCGGTGCAAAAGCTGATATGGAAATTGCAAAAAAGAATATGGAGCAAACTGAACAGCTTTATAAAAGCGGCATCAGCAGCGAAAAAGATTTTTTAGAAGCTAAACAAAATTACGATAGAGCAAAAGCAGCATTAACCAAAAGCCAGAGTATTGGCGCATTGTATGGTAGCACAGGCATAGGAAGCGACTACATTATCAAAGCACCGATAAGCGGTTATGTGGTAGAGAAAAAAATTGCAACAGGCATGACGGTAAGAACCGATGCAGCCGATAATTTATTTACTATTTCTGATTTGAAAGATGTGTGGGTGATGGCAAATGTTTTTGAAACTGATATTGAAAAAGTGAAAGAAGGCTATGAAGCTGCCATCACAACCTTGGCATATAAAGATAAAATTTTTAAAGGCAGAATTGAAAGAGTGAGCGAAGTTTTAGACCCTGATAATAAAGTATTGAAAGTTCGTGTACGCATACCCAATGATGGTTTGCTGTTGAAGCCCGATATGTTTGCACAAGTGATTGTAACGAACAAAGAAAAATTGGAAGCAACAGTAATTCCGAGTGCTGCGGTAATTTTTGAATTCGGAAAATACTTTGTAATAAAATATAAAAGCAATTGCGATTTATCGGTTTCGCAAATTAATATTATTAAAGAAGTAGAAGGCAGAACTTATGTGAGAAGTGGAATTAAGAAAGGCGACAAAGTGTTGTCAGCAGGGCAATTGCTGGTGTATAATCAGTTGGCTGAAGAGTAGTTATTTGGTTATTAGTTATTAAGTTAATAGGAATGAAAACTTGCGTATTGCTAATAATCAATAACCCAACAACGAGTAACTTTTTCAATTCAAAATAAAACATTAACGAACAAATTTTTCAATGAACAATCTGATTAAAAATATCATCCACTATTCTTTACGCCATCGCATTTTCGTGTTTTTTATCACGGCAATTTTGGCAGTGATTGGTGTAATTAGTTATTTGAATACGCCCATCGAAACCTTCCCCGATGTTACGAATACACAAATCATCATCATAGCTCAATGGCCTGGTAGAAGCGCCGAAGAGGTTGAAAAATTTATTACCATCCCCATGGAAACGGTTTTAAATTCTGTTCAAAAAAAATCGAATCTGCGAACCACTTCAGCATTTGGTTTGTGTTACGTTCGAATTATTTTTGATGATGATGTAGATGATGCTTTTGCTCGGCAACAAGTGATGAATAAAATCATCAATGCCGATTTGCCCGAAGGCGTAAAGCCAGAAGTAGAGCCACCTTATGGCCCTACTGGCGAAATTTTTCGTTATACTTTAAAAAGCAAAACTGCTACCATTCGAGATTTAACAACCATTCAAGATTGGGTGTTGGATAAAGAATTTAAGCGTATTCAGGGGGTGGCTGATGTAAATAGTTTTGGTGGTGAAGAAAAAGCATATGAAATAAGTGTGAATCCTCAAATGCTTGCCAAATATGAGCTTACAGCCTTGGATGTGTATGGTGCTGTGGCAAAAAGCAATATTAATGTAGGAGGTGAACAGATTGAAAGAAATGGGCAAGCTTATGTAGTTAGGGGCATTGGTTTGTTGAATAATGTAGAAGAAATTGAAAACGTAATTGTAACACAAATAAAAAATGTACCCATTTTAGTAAAAAATTTAGCAACCGTACAAGAGAGTGGATTGCCACGACTGGGGCAGGTTTCGAGGGATACCGTGAAAGATGTGATTGAAGGAATTGTGGTGATGCGAAAAGGCGAAAACCCTGCTGAAGTGTTGGAACGCATCAGAGATAAAGTGAAAGATTTAAACGAAAATATTTTACCCAAAGGAGTTAAAATAAACACATTTTACGATCGAACAAACTTGATGGATTTTTGTACCGAAACTGTTATTCACAACTTGATAGAGGGTATTGTATTGGTTACCTTAATTGTGTTAATTTTTATGGCCGATTGGCGAACAACGGTGGTTGTTTCTATCATTATTCCGCTAAGTTTATTGTTTGCATTTATTTGTATGCGAATGAAAGGAATGACTGCAAACCTACTATCCATGGGTGCTGTAGATTTTGGAATTATTATAGATGGTGCAGTCGTCATGGTGGAAGGACTGTTTGTTGCACTCGATCATCGAGCCAAAGAAGTGGGCATGCAAAAGTTTAACAACTTGGCAAAATTGAGTTTGTTTAAAAGCGTTGGAACAGAAATGGGCAAAGCCATTTTCTTTTCAAAATTAATTATCATCACTTGCTTAATTCCGATTTTTGCATTTCAAAAAGTAGAAGGTAAAATGTTCTCTCCATTGGCTTATACATTGGGTTTTGCGTTGTTAGGTGCTTTGCTCTTTACACTCACATTAGTACCTGCATTGAGTTCGATTTTATTACGAAAAAATGTAAGAGAGAAACACAATTTCTTTGTTGATTTTATCAATAAAATAGTGAGCAAATGTTTTGAAACAACTTACAAATACAAAAAATTAAGTTTAGGAATTGCGATTGCATTTATGCTGTTAACATTTTTCAGTTTCAAATTTTTAGGGTCTGAATTTTTACCACAATTAGATGAAGGTGCATTATGGGTAGAAGCTGAATTACCAATGAGTGTTTCATTGAAAGAAGCACAAACTACTTGCAATAAAATGATGGATATTTTAGATAAATTTCCGGAAGTAAAACAAACCTTAGCACAAGTGGGTAGAACTAATGATGGCACCGACCCTAAAGGTTTTTTTAATGTGCAAATTCAGGTAGATTTAAAACCTAAAAAAGAATGGGCAAACAACATTTCAGTAGATGAATTAATTGAAAGAATGGATACCCAATTAAGCAAATTACCAGGCATTGTTTTTAATTATTCGCAACCTATTAGGGATAATGTAGAAGAGGCTGTAGCTGGCGTAAATGCTGCCATGGCGGTAAAAATTTTCGGAAAAGATTTTAAAGTATTAGATGAAAAAGCAGATTCGGTAAAGCGAATTTTAGAGCAGGTAAGAGGTGTAGAAGATTTAGGAATTTTAAGAAATTTGGGGCAGCCCGAATTCCGCATTGAATTAGACCAACACAAAATGGCTTTGTATGGTGTAACTACTGCCGATGCACAAGCGGTAATAGAAATGGCAATTGGTGGCAAAGCCGCTACCGATTTGTATCAGGAGGAGCGACATTTTGATATTCGTATTCGTTATCAAAAAAATTTCAGAGATACTTATGATAAAATTTTGAATTTGATGGTACCCTCTATAAATGGTAATCGAGTGCCCATTAAAGAAATTGCAACCATAAAAAGTATTACCGGGCCTGCCTTTATTTTCCGTGATAATAACTCCAGATATATTGCTGTAAAATTTAGTGTTCGTGAACGTGATTTGGGAAGTACAATTCAAGAAGCAGAGGCAAAAGTGGCTTCAACACTACATTTAGATAAAGGCTATAAATTAACTTGGAATGGCGAATTTGAAAATCAACTTCGTGCAACAGATACTTTAATCAAAGTAGTTCCTATTTGTTTGTTGGTAATTTTCTTAATTTTATTCATCACATTTGGCAATGCAAAAGATGCTGCATTGGTAATTTTAAATGTGCCGTTTGCATTAATTGGTGGAATTTTAGCATTGCACATTACCCGAATTAATTTTAGCATATCGGCTGGAATAGGCTTTATTGCCTTGTTTGGCGTTTGTATTCAAAATGGAGTAATTTTAATTTCGGTATTTCGAAAAAACTTAGATGCTAAAATGAGTTTGCATCAAGCCATAAGAGAAGGTGTAATTTCACGAACCCGACCTGTAATAATGACTGCCTTAATGGCGATGATTGGCTTGTTGCCAGCAGCTTTAAGCACTGGTATTGGTAGTGAAACTCAAAAACCTTTGGCTGTAGTTGTAATTGGTGGCTTGGTTACTTCTACTATTTTAACATTGTTAATTTTGCCAGTTATTTATAGTTTGGTACAGCAATATATTCAACAAAGATTAACTAAGGCACATCACACTTATGGTCATAAATCATAATTGAAATGAAATGAAAATTAGGCTTACTATATTGTTTTTATTTATCATGCAAACCACATTTGCACAACGTTTCAACGATAATGAAATGTGGCTTTGGGTGCAAGGAAATAAGGGCTTGAATAAAAAATTAAGTGTTGGGTTACAGTATCAAATGCGGTTGGATAATAATCTTTCTACATTCAAATGGAGCTATTATTATTTTAATGTAGATTACAAATTAACTTCAAAAATTAATAGTCAATTTGTATTTCAATTTGGCGATTCGTATGATAAAATTTTATACTCAACATTTATTGCGTTATCTACAAAAAAAAGAATTGGGAAGCTTACAATAGGCTATCGTACTGCATTTCAACATGAACAAAATTCGCTTTTGTATCAATATAATAGAGAAATGAAAAGTAATCCAATTAATGAATGGAGAAACAGAATTACTTGTAAATATGCAATTTTTTCTAAGGTTAAAATATATGTATTTACTGAGCCATATATTGATTTTGAAACTGCTACCATAAGGGTTAGTAAAATTAGAAACAGCATTGGTTTAGAATATGAATTTCTTAAAAACAACTTTATTAATCCTTTTATTTTATATCAACCAGATATTATTGTAACTGGGCAACCCAGCATCGAGAAAGTATTGGGAATTACTTATGAATTTGATTTTCCTTACAATAAACATAAGCATAAAAAACATAAACATCAGGATGCAACTGATTCAAATGATAGCAAAGAAAACAGCGATATTTTTCATTAACGATAAAAAAATACACATGAATTTATTTAAAAAAATTAATTTAGGTATGGTGCTAATTGCAATATTTTTTATTGCATCATCATGTAAAAAACAGCCAGGAACAGGCGGTGTAGCAAAGATTACAGGCAATGTATATGCCGATACAATTTTTGATAATAAGAATAATTTATATTTAGGAACTGGATATTTAGCTTCAGTTACTGTTTATTTATGTTATGCTGATGATACTATTGCAAGCCAAAGCACTAAAACATCTTACAATGGTGCATACAAATTTGATTATTTGCAAAAAGGTAATTATACAGTTTATGTATTATCAGATAAAATGAAAACTATTACAGGAAATTTTAATCCATTTAGTTATGTTAAAAAAACAATAACAATAAGCAAGAAAAAAGATATTGTAAATGTTGAAACGATGCATATTAATTATGCTTATTAATAGGTTATAAACTATTTAATTTTTTTTGATAATCATATTGCAAATCTTCATGCATTGCTGCTATTTCTTTTTTTATTTTTTTTATTTGGGCATCATATAAATTTTTAAGTGCGGCACTTTTTTCAAATTCAATACCTGATGTTTTTAACTTCAAACAATAATAAATTAGCAATTCAATTGCTGTAGTTGTTTCGTTCGAATATCGGCTGTACTTATTGATATTCCTTAATATTTTGCGTAAACTTTTTTTTGCCCAATATAAATTCGCTGAATTTATTTCATCAAAAAGTATGTCCATTTCAGCCTTAATATCTTTTATATAATCGGCTTCACTTTTCGAATCGAATAAAATATAAGTAAGTAATTCTTTATTTTCTTTTTTAAATCTGCCCAATCGCAAACATAATTCTATCAATTGTTCATTATTTTGAATGGACAATTCTTTTTTTAAATCACTTAGTGTAGCTGCTTTCATAAGTTGCAAATTGAAATATTATTTTTGCATTTTCAACATTCACTTCATTTAAATTTATTGTTGCTTTAACCAACCCGTAATGCTCATTCGTGAACGATTGGCAACTGTTACTTCATGTTCTATTTCATGGCTTTCAAAAAATACGGCTTGTTTTGAATGCGGTAGTATATGCTGTGTTTCTTTCTTATTGTATATCAATAATTCTCCACCGTTTTCTTGTATCCAATCGTTATTTAGATAATTGATGAGTGAATATTTACGATTATTATCATTCTTAAATTGGTCTTTATGGCGTTTATAAAAACTTCCTTTTTCGTATACCGCATAATGAAATTCATAGTTATTAATACCTGTATAACAACTCATATTTAAGTGCGAAATAAAACCTTCTACTTGTTGTAAAAACTGATTTTCGAAAGCATTATTATGGCTTTTATCCATCCAATAAATTTTATCGCTTCTTACTTTTTGATGTTCATCTTTCATCACATCATTGCCTATTGTGGCTTCGTTCATCAAGTCGTTCTGTTGCAATTGAATAATATTTTGTTGCAATCCTTCGCTTAATTGTTCCGATAAAAAATTTGCATCAATACCAATTTCATTATCTATAAAAGTATCAATCAACACATCGTAATTGGGGGTCATAGTTCTGTAGCTTATCTACGTAAGGTAGGCTATTAAACTTTATTAAAATGTGTTACCATGCTTTCTATTGAAAATAAAATACTAATCAAACAATCCTAACTGCATTACTTTTTTTAGCAACGATAATTTTTTAGAAGTATTGATTTTAAAATTGGCTTCGGATTTAATATGATATACATCTGATGCTTGAAACCTTGATGCAACAACAACTTCTACGCTATCAGCATATTTAGTAAAAGTTTTTTCGGCAATTTCGGGGGTATTGTTTTCTTTAGATAAATGCGATAAAATTACATGCGTCATAAATTCAGGTTTATGATTTTTAAATAATTCAACTGCTTGTTTGTTTGATAAATGACCTTCGCCGCCACGTATTCTTTTTTTTAAATGCAATGGATATTCTCCATTCTCAAGCATCGCTTCATCATAATTAGATTCTAAAAATACTGCATGGCATTGTTTAAAATAATGAACTAAATTTTCACATACCAAACCTATATCTGTAAACACACCAATAGTAGCACCATTGCCACTTACAATAAAACTATGGGGGTCAATGGCATCATGTTTTTTATCAAATGCTACTACTGTTAAATCGCCAACACTAATGGGTTGGTGGGCCTCAAATTCTTTTGATAAATGTTTGATTAATCTAATGCCATGCCGTGCAGTTTTATGGGTAATATAAACTGGTAATGAATATTTATTAGCCAATACCGATACGCCACGAATATGATCGGTATGTTCATGCGATATAAAAATTGCCTTTACTGTTTTAATGGAAAGATTTAATTGCTTTAGCCGCTGCTCTACTTCTTTGCAGGTAATGCCCACATCAATTAATACAGCATCGTTGCCATTGCCTACATAATAGCAATTGCCATTGCTACCCGAATTAATTGATGCGATATATAAAGACATGGGGCAAAGAAAATGAAATTAATATTGCTTTTGATAAAATAATAGAATCAGGGGGTTGGCTATGTCAATAAAACCAATGTGATGTCCATTTTATGATGAGTGTATACTCATCAAGGCAAAAAAAATCACGTGTAGTAGGTACAAAAAATACTGCTTTCTTTAACATAGTATATACTGCTTAAAATTTATAATTAACTCCTAATGCGCCTCTAAACATTTGAAGGGGGTACCAATTAGTTATAGTTTCTGGATATGGCGATGGTGTATTAAAAGTATATGATAACGGTTTATAACTTTGACTTAATTGAAAATCGATGAACAAATCAAACCGATTAGATATTGTTTTTTTAAAACCCAAAGATGTAAATAAAAAAGAGCAAAATGGATTAAAAGGTATTTCAAAATCCGCTTCTTTAACATTATTTGTATATCTTTTTAAATTCGTCTTCATTATAAAATTTCGAGAATATCCTACTGTTATATAAGGCTTGATATACTTAATTCTATTGAGAGTATATTTAAATTGAATAGGAATTTCAATGCTGGAAAATGTTTGTTTCCGTGAAAAAGTTCCAATAAATAAAGTTGTAAATTCTGTAAAAGCAAAGTTACTATAGCTCAGCCCAATACCAACCGCAAAATTTTTATGAAATGAATAATAAATAGCTTGCTGAATATGCCAGCCAAAATTTCCTTTAGAATTTGGATATCTTTTTTTTGAATCTAAAGAAGAATAATTACTCCCTGCACTTATTGAATAACACCATCTATTTTTTCTCCTTATTACAGAATCGCTTTGTGCAAAAGCGAAATAAGTTACTTGCAGTAGCAATAAAATAAGAAGTAGTTTTTTCATGGTATTTTATTTATAATGCTTTGTTTATAGTTTGGTAATGTTGTAGGAACATTCCGAACGTTCGGAATGCTACCCGAATTAATTGATGCAATATAAAGACATAGGGCAAAGAAAATGAAATTAATATTGCTTTTGATAAAATAATAGAATCAGGGGATTGGCTATGTCAATAAAACCAATGTGATGTCCGTTTTATGATGAGTGTAATAAACTTTGGTATGAAATAGAGGCATTCTCGTATTTTTGTACGTAAATACACATAGGAAAAATTTTAATAAAAATTATATTGGGTAAAAAAAGTGCAGCTAACGATGCCCATTTAGGCATGGGTTAATTTTAAAATAAAAAGCCTCATCAATTGATGAGGCTTTTTATAAAATTGATTACACCACCAACTTTTTATACCTAAATTTCTTAAACGCATTTTCACCCAAACGTTGTTTTTTGTTTTCTTCATAATCGCTGAATGAGCCTTCGAAGAAATATACATTGCCTTCGCCTTCAAATGCTAAAATGTGTGTACAAATTCTATCCAAAAACCATCTATCATGGCTGATTACAACAGCACAGCCACCATAGTTTTCTAATGCTTCTTCCAATGCTCTTAATGTATTTACATCAATATCATTCGTAGGTTCATCCAATAATAATACATTGGCTTCACGTTTTAAAGTGATGGCTAAATGCAATCTATTTCTTTCACCACCCGATAAAATGCCAATCTTTTTTTGTTGGTCGTTTCCATTAAAATTAAATTTAGAAACATAAGCTCGGCTATTAATACGGTGCTTGCCCACTTCAATAAATTCTAAATCATCACTGATAGTCTGCCACACCGTTTTTTCTTTATCCATATCCGTATGATGTTGGTCAACGTAGCTAACTTTTACAGTTTCGCCCATTTCAAATGTGCCTTCATCAACGGTTTCAAGCCCAAGTATTAAACGAAACAAAGTTGTTTTACCAGCACCATTTGGTCCAATAATACCAACTATGCCACCTTGTGGTAAAGCAAAATTCAAATTATCAAACAACACTTTATCGCCAAACGATTTTTTTACATTATGCGCTTCAATAACTTTCGAACCTAATCTTGGTCCTGGTGGAATATAAATTTCTAATTTTTCTTCGCTGTCTTTTCCATCTTCACTTGCCATTTTTTCATAATTGGCTAATCTCGATTTACTCTTTGCTTGCCTTGCTTTTGGGGCTAATCTAACCCATTCCAATTCACGTTCTAATGTTTTTTTACGTTTGCTTTCTACTTTTTCTTCAGCGGCTAATCTTGCTGTTTTTTGTTCTAACCAACTGGTATAATTTCCTTTGTAAGGTATGCCTTCGCCTCTATCCAATTCCAAAATCCATTTAGCTACATTATCCAAAAAGTATCTATCATGCGTAATACAAATTACAGTGCCTTTATATTGTTCTAAATGTTGCTCTAACCATAAAATAGATTCAGCATCTAAGTGATTCGTAGGTTCATCTAATAATAAAATATCGGGTTCTTGTAATAATAATCGGCACAATGCAACACGGCGTAATTCGCCACCACTCAGGTTTTTAATCAATGCATCGCCATCGGGCACTTGCAATGCATCCATTGCACGTTCTAAAACGGTATCAATTTCCCAACCGTTAGCTGCTTCAATTTTATCTTGTAAATTGCCCTGACGATTCAACAATTTATCCATTTCTTCATCCGTCATTGGCTCAGCAAATTTGTTGCTGATATCTTCGTATTCTTTTAGCATATCAAAGATTTCTTGTTTGCCTTCTCTGATAATTTCGATTACTGTTTTCGATTCATCTAAATGTGGTTCTTGTTCTAAATAGCCAACCGAATAATCATTTTTCTTAAACTCAATTTTGCCTTGAAAATTTTGATCGATACCAGCTATAAGCTTTAATAGCGTTGATTTACCACTACCATTTAAACCAATGATACCAATTTTAGCACCATAGAAAAATGATAAATAAATGTTGTTCAGAATAGTTTTGTTAGGTGGAATGATTTTGCTTACACCCACCATCGAAAAGATGACCTGTGTGGATGCTGCGTTGTTATTATCTGCCATATAATTGAATTGATTTTTTTTGAGGTGCAAATGTAAGATTTAGATTGATTAAATTAAAACTTGTTTCTCTTGCCCATGTAAATTCATTTTTTAGCAAAAATTAGTACCTGATTTTGGAATTTATTTATTAATCGTATATTTGCGATATAAGATTAATAAAATGGCACAAAATAAAAAAGAAGAATTTACTAAAAAAGAAAATGAACTGGCTGCATTTGCTAATGCTATAAGCCATCCTGCCCGGGTTGCTATTTTAAAAGAAATTGCAAAAAGAGAAACCTGTATTTGTGGCGAAATAGTAGAAGTATTGCCGCTTGCACAATCCACCGTATCGCAGCATTTAAAAGAATTATTAAAAGCCGAATTGATTAAAGGAACGGTAGATGGCACATCATCGTGTTACTGCATCAACTACAAAACTTTTGAAAAATTTGAAAAAACTTTCAACGAATTCTTTACAAAAACAAATTCTAACAACCCAAAATGTTGTTAAATCATGAGCAAAACAAAAGTTTTATTTCTCTGCATCCACAATTCAGCACGAAGCCAAATGGCTGAAGCCTATCTAAAACAATTAGGCGGCGACAACTTTCATGTTGAAAGTGCAGGATTGGAAGCTGGTAAACTGAATCCATTAGCCATTGAAGTAATGCAAGAAGAAGGCATTGATATTTCGAAAAATGAAACCAATGATGTGTTTGATTTTTTTAAAGAGGGGCGATTGTATAATTATGTAATTACAGTTTGTGATGCTGGTAATTCTGATAAGTGTCCCATATTTCCAGGCATCAACAAAAAAATAAATTGGAATTTTACCGACCCATCATCCTTAACAGGTACGCATGAAGAAAAGTTGGCTGCAACCCGTGAAGTACGTAATAAAATT
>JBEEMV010000213.1:0-12410 GCA_041192505.1 Bacteroidota bacterium | reverse complement strand
CAAACCAATAATGGCAATCATTGCAGCTAATCGGAAAAGGTTTTTGAGGTTCATTTTTATGTATTTTGATACACAAAAGTGAATACTGCTCATCTTCTATTTAAGGCAATTGATAAGGTGTGGTGCTTTTTTTATTAAGTGTAAGGTTTTAGATGGAAAGTGAATTTTTAAAAAAATTGGATTATAAATTTAAACCTTCATTAAAAATTTTATTTTTGCAATCAATTCAAAAAAAATCAATATGTCATTTACCAACATTCAAAACATTTTAGCAGACAAATCTGAATATTTATTAGGTTATCATACCAATAAAATTGATAAATCAATGCTTCACAAAGCTGGTGGCGATGTGATTGATAGAATTTATTCTGTAACAAACAGAAACATTCCTACGCTTCGTAATCTTCAATCAATTTTTGGTCATGGCAGATTAGCAAATACAGGCTATATGTCTATTCTACCTGTTGATCAAGGTATTGAACATAGTGCTGGTGCTTCGTTTTCGCCTAATCCAATTTATTTTGATTCAGAAAATATTGTAAAATTAGCTATTGAAGGTGGATGCAGTGCTGTGGCTACTACATATGGTGTTTTAGGCTCGGTGGCTAGAAAGTATGCACATAAAATTCCTTTAGTAGTTAAAATTAACCACAACGAATTTTTAACCTATCCTAATAAATACGACCAAATAATGTTTGGCAATATTAAAGATGCTTGGAATATGGGTTGTGCGGCAGTTGGTGCTACAGTTTATTTTGGTAGCGAAGAAAGTAGCCGCCAAATAGTTGAAGTGGCTGAAGCTTTTGAATATGCGCATGAATTAGGTATGGCAACTATTTTATGGTGTTATATCCGTAATAATGGATTTAAAAAAGATGGTGTTGATTATCATGCATCGGCTGATTTAACTGGTCAGGCAAATCATTTAGGTGTAACCATTCAATCAGATATTATCAAACAAAAATTGCCAACTAATAATGGTGGCTATACAGCAGTAAATTTTGGTAAAACTCATCCAAAAGTATATAGCGAATTATCATCTGATCATCCTATTGATTTGTGCAGATATCAAGTAGCAAATTGTTATATGGGCAGATTTGGATTAATTAATAGCGGCGGCGAAAGCAAAGGTGCTACTGATTTACACGAAGCTGTATCAACTGCCGTAATAAACAAACGGGCAGGTGGTATTGGATTAATAAGCGGAAGAAAAGCATTTCAAAAACCAATGAACGAAGGCATACAATTATTAAACTCAATTCAAGATGTTTATTTAGCTAAAGAAATTGATTTAGCATAAATAATAGTACTAAACAAAAAGGGTTGTTGTTCGTTAAATATGGATAGCAACCTTTTTTATTTTCATCCATTTAAGCAGTTCTATCAGTATATTATTTTTTATGAAAAAACTTTTTCTACTTTCAAGCATACTTGTTTTGCAAGCATTTGCGCCACTACCAAAAGAAAATGCAGCAACTATTTTAGATAAAATGTTATTGGCTGTAAAAAATCATACATCGGCATCCTACAATATTGATACCTATGAAAGATTGATAGATAAAGCAACATTGCAGCATGGTAGAAGTTTTACTAAAGAGGCTGTTAATCCAATTAAATTGTATTTAAAAGTATTTGATGAATCGGCAAATGGCACCGAATTAATTTATATTGAAAATGAAAACAATAATAAAGTAAGGGTAAATGCAGGCAAATGGATTCCGGTTTTAAAACTTAGCCCCTATAATAGCATGATATTAAAAGACCAACACCACACTTTATTTTCGGCTGGTTTTGGGTTTTTATATAGAATAATGTTGAATGCTAAACAAACATCTATCAATAATTTCGATTCGGTATTTACCTACCAAGGCGATGTGGTTTGGAATGGTAGAAATTGCTACAAACTTCAACTTATTGATAAAAATTGGAAACGAATTTATTACCAACCTAAAAAAGGCGAAACGCCATTAAGCATTGGCAAAAGATTATTTATACCTGAATATAGCATGTTAGAAATGAATAAGAGTATTACCAGTATTGTAGATGAAATTGACGAAAAGCAAATCATCATTCCATCATCGTATGCTAAAAAGGTTATTTTGTATATTGATAAAACGAATTTATTTCCCATCTATCAAGAAATGTATGATGATAAAGGGCTTTTTGAACGTTACGAAATCACAAACTTAAAAGTTAATCCAGTATTTACTGCTGATGATTTTAAAGAAACTTTTTAGTTTTTAAAATCTAAATAAAAAACTATTTTTACAAACTACTAATCTTACTATATTATATTAACATGAAAAAAATTACACTTACCGTTTTATCTATCATTTGTTGTATAGCATTGGCGGTTGCCCAACCTCAAAAAGTTCGTTGCGGCATTGAAGCCCCATCGCAAGAATGGGATAATTGGTTTAACCAAAAAGTAGAAGAATTTAAATTAGAACAGCAGCAGGGTAGAAGCAAAGCCACTACTACTTATGTAATTCCAGTTGTATTTCATATTATTTATGGCAATCAAAATATTGGTTCGTTTCCTAATTTAAGTAATGCACAAGTGCTTTCGCAAATTAAAATTATTAATGATGATTTTAAAGGCATTGGATATAATAGTACGGTGTATGCAACAATGGGGTCGGGAGGGCATTTGCCATTTTATAATTATGCAGTAGCTAATAGTTTGCCTGCGCCCGATAATAATGGAGTAGCCATTGGTAATTTAGATATTCAATTTAAACCAGCATTTGTAAAACCTAATGGCGATACATTGGCAATAGCTGGTATTGATAGAATAAGTTATTCGGCTAATGGTTGGGCTAATCCTACTTCATTTACTACTAAAACTACTTTTACAACTTATATGGATGGTACTGTTAAACCAGCCACCATATGGGATCCTACTAAATACTTAAATGTATGGGTATCCGATTGTAATCAAAGTGTATCCATATTAGGTTATTCTACATTTCCAGCCGCAAGTACTTTAACTGGATTGACTGCACCATACGGCAATTCGAATACCGATGGTACTTGGATTTGGGCACAATCATGCGGTGATGTGGGAACATTAGCCTCGGGATACGATAAAGGCAGAACATTAACACATGAATTAGGGCATTACTTTGGGCTACGCCATACATGGGGCGATAGTAATTGCGGCAACGATTATTGTAACGATATTCCGCCTACAAAAACAGCCAATTACAATTCTTGGCCTGTTGCTTATCCTTTTAATGCCAGTACCTGCACAAATGCAGGGGCTTATAAAAGCAATGCTACCGATGGTGAAATGTTTATGAATTTTATGGATTACTGCGCCGATGCTGCCTTATGGATGTTTACCAACGACCAAGTAATTAGAATGAATACTGCTTTAATTAACACACCCAACAGAAATAATTTAACAGCTTCGGCATTGTTGGTTTGCAAGCCCGATGTAGGTGCATCAGCCGATAATATGGCTAAGCAATACTTAAATGCGGTGGTAAATGTTTTTCCGAATCCATCAAATGGCAAGTTTACTATTACCACTAATTTTGCAACTGCATCTACCATAAAATTACAAGTAAGAAATGTAATGGGACAATTAGTATTAGCAACCGAAGAAAAAAATATTACTAAAGCTGCATTTACTTACGATATAAGCCATATTGCCAAAGGCATTTATATTGTTACCATTGCCGATGCTAATGGTATTACAATTAATAAAAAATTGATAATTGAATAATTTGTCTATTTCCTATTCAACAAAAAAGCCTCATCCATTAGATGAGGCTTTTTTGTTTTATTAGATGATTATCAGTTATTTATGCTTACTGTAATTGTGTTTTTTAATAATTGCTTTGATACACAGTGTTGGCTATTTATACCATTAAATAGAAATAACGATACCAACAAATAACGAATAGGGGGCATAAAAAAGTATTGGGCAAAATAAAATCTATATATGCAGTCAACGAAAAGAGACTGCGTATATCGACATCGTTTTATGCGGTCAACGAAAAGAGACTGCGTATATCGACATCGTTCTATGCGGTAAACGAAAAGAGACTGCATATATCGACATCGTTTTACGTGGTCAACGAAAAGGAATAGCATAAAGTAACGCTCAACCATACGAAACACGAAAAGGAATAGTGTAAAGCACCACTGCTTTATGTACTTTCTTAAAAGGAATAGCGTATATCAGTTTTAAGCAATGGTATATTTTTAAATTCTATATTTGTAAAGTATGAAACAGCAAAATGAATCAGGCAGTCATCACCTGTGCGCCTATGGCGGAAGCCCCTATGCTCAAAGGCTATGCTTTAGTTTGCCCCTGCTCGTCCTCGTTTGAGGTGTAGGTAAAGAGCAGAGCCAACGAGAATGCAAATGGTATCCCGAATGTTCGGGACGTTTATGACGAAAAATAAATTGAACTTTTAAAAATGAAAACTATAAATTTGTTAGAAACAAAAAACCACTTACATCCTCGTTGGCTATACGCAAGGCTGCGCCTCAAACGAGGACGAGCAGGGGATGAATTTATTGAAATTAATACATCCAAATTTGTTGATGGTGTTTATTTTATTTCGATAATAGATAATGCAGCTAATGTATTAATGACTAACAAATTTATTATTACGAAGTAATGAAACTAATAATAAATATAATTGTAATTTATTTGTGTATGGGCTTAATAGCCCATGCTCAAATAAAATTACAAAATCCATCTTTAGATGGGGGTAATGGGCTTAATAATGTACCGCAGTATTGGAATATTTGTGTTGAAACGCCTGATGTATTGCCTGTAAGTGGTTATTTTATTCAACCACCATATCATGGTGTTAGCTATATTGGTTTAGGAGTGTGGAATTCTCTATTAGTAGTACCATCCAATAGACTATTCGAATCAGTAGGCATTTTTTTAAGTTGCTCATTAATTCAAGGAGAAGAGCATTTTTTCAATATCTACTTAACTCAATTAAAAAAAAATAGTGTTACAAATGGGGATTCAATCCAATTAAAGATTTGGGGGGGGGAGCTTGCGATACAGCCCAGTTATTATGGTGTAGCCCTGTGATTAAAAATACTACTTGGCAACGATACAGAGTTAACTTTATACCCAATCAAAATTATCAATTTCTAACGTTTGGTTCTTTTAATGCCTCTGCTATTCCATCTGATACTTTTCATTCAAATATAGCTTATCTAGGTCTTGATTCTATTAGTGATATTATTTTACCACATTATAAAATAGTAAAAGCTACTATCACACAAGATACGGCTACGCATTGTTTTCAGTTAAGTTCAACAGCGGTTTATGGTGGTTTAAATTTTCAATGGAGTAGTATTCCATCGGGGTTTACATCATCGGCTCAAAACCCAGGCTTGGTTTGCCCTGTGGTTAATACTTCGTATATAGTATCGTTTACCACACCATGCGGTAGCATTGTATATGATACTGTATTTGCTGATATGCATACAGGCATAAACGATGTAAAAGGGAAGGGGAATAAGTTGGAGGTTTATCCGAATCCAGTGAGCAATGTGCTAATATGCAAATGTGCTAATATGCTAATAAATACAATTGAAATTACGGATGTGTTGGGCAGAGTGTGCTCTAATCCCCCTTTACAAAGGTGTATGTGTAGTCAAGACACAAATTGGCGTGAAACTCTGTGAAACGCAACAAATACAACACTTGCCACACGCTAAATATTTTTATCCACGCTATGTTGAAAAATAAAAACTCGCTTTTTTTTGCTTAAATAAAAAGGCGGGCTATCTTTGTATCACGAAATCAAACAATGAATTTATGGATTCTCAAGAAATTTTCAATAACCTTAATTTATCAATTACTTCTTTGGACGATATTGTATGTACTTTAAAAGACAAAACAGAATCATTAGAAAGTGAGTTAAATTCTACGAAAAAAGAGTTAATAGAAAAAGAAACAAAATTATCTTTATTAAAACAAAAGCAAGAATCATTGAATGTGATATTGAATGAAGCTGATGGTATTCTAAATGGAAAAGAATTAGCTAAGGAAATTAAAGATTCAACAATTATTTACGAATCCTCGGTATCTAAAAAAAATAGGTCTGGGATTACAGATATAATAATTAATATTTTGAAAAGCAATGGGAAACTAACATCTGAAGGTATTTCTGAAAAACTATTTGAAATGAATTTTGATAACCAAACTAAAGAACAATTGCTTAATAGAACGTACAGCACAATATCAAAAGCTATTAAAAGAAAAAATCAAATAGTTTTTAGCGAAAAAAATACGAATGGAGTTTTAGAATATTATGTAAAAGAATAAAAAAAAGCTAAAGGAGAGTCGAGGCTTCTTTAGCTTTTGTAGTAACTTATGGTTGTGTAGCTTAACTGAAAAAAGCAAAACCCTTACGAAGTTTTAAATGTCGGTTTGAATCCGACCACAACCTTTTTATTTTTGTTCTTACCGCAAATGTACGGTAAGAATTTATTGAAAACAAATAAATTTTTTCTGTATGAAAAACAAATACACAATTACACAATTCAGAAATGAATACCCAAATGATGAAACTTGCCTAAAAAAAGTGTTTCAGCTACGTTTTGGGAATTTAACAATCTGTCCATCTTGCTCTAACAAAACTGAATTTACGCCAGTAAAAAATCGTAGAAGCTACCAGTGTAAATTTTGTGGGTTTCAGATTTACCCAACCGCAGGAACGATTTTTGAAAAATCTACAACACCTTTAACTTATTGGTTTTATGCAATTTTCCTACAAACAACTACTCGAAATGGGGTTGCTGCAAAGGAATTAGAAAGACAATTAAATATTTGCTACAAAACCGCATTGCGAATGAATCACCAAATCAAAAAATTGATGGCGAACAAAAGCACAGAACCTTTAACAGGCATCATCGAAACAGATGAAACGTACATTGGTGGAAAAGAAAAAAATAAACACAAAAAAGACAGATTAAAAGGAACAGGTGGAATTAATAAAATAGGTATTTTTGGTATGTTGGAACGCAATGGTAGAATTGTAACACAAATAGTTGGCAATAAACCAAATGGCGAAATATTAAAACCAATCATTCGTGGAAATTTAGACAAAACCGCAACATTAATTACAGATGGGTTTGGAGGCTACAAAGACTTAAACAAAGAATATCGTCATGAGATAATTAACCATTCTGAAAATGAATACGCTCGTGGGAATTACCACACAAATACAATTGAGGGCTTTTGGTCGCAATTAAAACGAACTATCAAAGGAACTCATATACACGTATCTCACAGGCACTTACAAAAATATGTTGATGAATGTGTTTTTAGATATACTAATAGGAATCAACAAGATAAAATGTTTGAAACAATACTATGTAACTTAAAATAAATTTTTGAAAATGCTATGAAATGTGAAATATATTTTGTATATTATAGTGTAAATAAAAAAGCTGATTGTTGACGCAATCAGCTTTAATGTAGTGAAGGGCTGCCGCTAACAGAAGTGTAACCCAACTTTTATTAACCTCAAATTTCAATCGAATGAGTACGCCAGGTACAAACAAAAACGAAGGAAAAATTGAAATCTTTTGCCCTTTTATAACCATAAAAGGTAAAAGAGTTTACCCAAAGAAAGCAAAATTCTTTCATTTTTGGGTAACGCCTAAAGCGGCGTAATTTTATGTAAAGTGGGTGAACAATAGTAACCCACTTTATTTTTTTATAGCTTGTTCAAGAACATTATTAAAATCTTCTTTTGCGTTTACAATTATTTCTTTCCCTTCCGCAAACTTTTCATATCCTTTAGTCAATTCAGCCATTGACTTAATTTTATTTCTTGCTTTCTTTTTTGCTGATTCCTTTTTCACATCACAAAGGTAATACTTTTCAAACCCTTTTAAAAGCTAATTTGTAAAAATTAGGGCTTCTTATAATTTGTGTTCAGGCTACATATACACCTTTACAAAGGGGGTTAGGGGGATTAGAATTAAACATTTCAAATCTTACAAACGGTATTTATTTCATCAAAGCCACCGATGTAAGCGGAAATGTGATGAATGGAAAGTTTGTGAAAGAGTAAATTGGGTTTATTTAAAAATCTACTTCCATTTTTAATTCGTTGGCTAAATCTTTTAAGGCTGGGTTTTTTTCTACCATGGCATTAAATTTTTCCATTGGGGTGTAAAGTTTCTTCTCTACGTTTTTTTGAGGTACAACTTGTTGTTCGGCTTTTGGCAAAACCTCACTAATTGCTTCAATTGGTTTTTCAACAACAGTTTGCTTAGGCATTTGCTGTTGCATTTTGCTTAAATCAAAACCTTTTAAATTAATATTACTTGTATCCGATGCCGAACTTCCTGTGGCTTTTAGCGCCGTTTTGGGTATGTATTGTGGCGTTGGTTCGGCTGCTATTGAAGTATTATTTGGCGATGGAGTAGGCTGCTGTGCAACAATAGGTTGAACAACCTTTGGTGTTTCAATTACTGCTATTGGTTCAGTTTTTTTTTTACTATCCAAATCAGTATTCGGAATGTTTACAATTTGAGTAGGCTGCAATAAAACTCGGTTTAAATAACAAAGTTTTATTAAACACATTTCTACATGTAATCGTCTGTTTTTACTGCTGCGATAATGCAAATCGCAATCGTTTAAAATATTTAAAGCACTTAATAAAAATGCTAAAGGCGTTTGTTTTGCTTGCGATGCATATTTTTCTCGAAGGCTTTCAGTTACTTCTAATAGGGTTACTGTGGCTGCATCTTTACACATCAACAAATTACGAAAATGGTCGGCTAAAGCATTGATTACATTATCGCCCTCAAATCCTTTTTGTAATATTTGATGAAATGTATGCAATACCGTTACTCTATCTTCTACCATCATGGCATCAGCCATTTTAAAATTAAATTCGTAATCTAAAATATTAAGCTGTTCTAATACATCATTTATTTGAATATTGCCACTGCAAAAACTTGCCATTTTATCAAACAAACTTAATGCATCACGTAAGCCACCATCAGCCTTTAAAGCTATTAGGTGTAAGGCTTCATCGCTTGCCGATACATTTCTATCAATAGCTATTTTTTTAAGATGAGCTACCATATCATCCATCTTAATTCTATTAAAATCGAATACTTGGCAACGACTTAAAATGGTTGGAATTATTTTTTGTTTTTCGGTAGTAGCTAAAATAAAAATAGCGTAAGGTGGCGGTTCTTCTAATGTTTTTAAAAAAGCATTAAATGCCTGCGAACTAAGCATGTGAACCTCATCAATAATATAAACTTTATATTTTGAACCTTGTGGTGGAATACGAACTTGCTGCACCAATTCACGAATATCATCTACCGAATTATTACTGGCAGCATCTAATTCGAAAATATTAAATGATGAATTGCTGTTGAATGATTGACAACTGCGGCATTCATTACATGGTTCAACATCTGCCGTAAGATTTTCGCAATTAATTACTTTGGCTAAAATACGGGCGTTGGTTGTTTTGCCCACACCTCTTGGGCCACAAAACAAAAAGGCATGTGCTAATTGCTGTTGGCGTAAAGCATTTTTTAAAGTAGTGGTAATATGGCTTTGCCCCACCACATCTTCAAAACGTGCTGGGCGATATTTTCTTGCCGATACTACAAATGCTTCCATCTTATTTTTTATTAGCGGTGCAAATGTAAAAATATTTCCATTCACTAATATCAATCCTTGCATTAACTTTACGCCTCATTTCAATCAAATGAAAAAAATAATCTTCGCCTTTATTATCTCTTGTATTGCTCATTCATCCATTGCTCAAAGCGTTTGGAATTTGCAGCAATGTGTAAAGTATGCTATCGAAAATAATTTGCAGCTAAAGCAAAATATGGTAAACCAAAAGATAGCCCGTGTAAATTACAATCAGGCTCAATTGGCCTATCTACCATCGCTTACAGGCGATGCTACACAGTATTTTAGCTTTGGTCGGTCGTTAAATGTTACTTCTAATTCGTACGAAAGTTCAACATCGGTTTCATCAAATACTTTTTCATTAAATAGTAGTATTCCGTTATTTGCAGGGCTTACTAAAATGAGTCAATTAAAACAAACAGAATTAGATTGGCAAGCATCGGGCTACGATGCCGAAAAAATGAAAAATGATATTGCATTAAATGTGGCTGCTTATTATTTATCAAGTTTTAATGCTTGGGAGCAATTAAAAATAATGAAACATCAGATTGAAATATCTGAATTACAAAAAATACAAACACAAAAATTGATAAAGGCTGGCGCAATGGCCGAAATAAGTATTAAAGATGTAGAAGCTACTGTGGCTAATGATGCTATGAATATTGTATCGGCACAAAATAATTATGATGTAGCTATTTTAAATTTAAAACGATTAATGAATATTGATGTGAGCCAATCTGTAAATATTGATACAACTAATCAAAACATTTCTTTTCAAACCGCCGAAGCAGATATGGATTTTAATAGAACTTATAGTACTGCATTTACACAGCAGCCAGCTATTAAAAGCCAGCAATTAAAATTAAAATCGGCACAACGCAATATTCAATATTATAAAGGAGCATTATTGCCCACACTTAGTTTGTTTGGTAGCTTGCGTACAAGCTATTCGAGTGCTGCAAAAAATATTATTGGGTTAGATGCTAACGGGAATTTTATTACTGAAAAAATTAAATTCGAAAATCAAATTGATAAAAACTATGGCAAATCAGTTGGTTTTGATTTAAGCATACCTATCAATAATGGATTTCAAGCCCGAAGTGCTTTGCGCCGTAGCCAATTGCAAGCCATTAATGCAAAGCTTAATTTACAAATAGCCGAAAAACAATTGCAACAAGATATTGCACAAGCCTTATTAAATGTAAAAGCAGCAGCAGCAAAGCAAGAAGCAGCAAAGGCTGTAGCATTAGCGCAGCAAAGTGCATTTGATGCCAACACTAAAAAGTATGATGCTGGCGTTATCAATTTTTTCGATTTTAATACTTCAAAAAATAATCTTACAAAAGCATTAAGCGATGAAACAAATGCTAAGTACGATTATCTTTTTAAAATAAAAATTCTTGATTTCTATCAAGGCAAATCTTTATACTAATCTTATTTTTAATAAACTTTTTTGTATGATTAAGAAAACTATCATAGGGGTAATTATTGTGGCTGCTTTATTGGGTATTGCCAAATGGCAAGGTTGGTTAGGTAGCAAGCATGAAGAACAAGTGGCTGTTGAACGAGTTACTAAACACACAATTGTTGAAACGGTATCGGCAAGCGGTAAAATATATCCTGTTGAAGAAGTAAAAATATCGCCCGATGTGCCAGGCGAAGTAAAAGAATTATATGTAAAAGAAGGCGATATAGTAAAAGCTGGGCAGTTGTTGGCTCGTATTAATCCCGAAATTTATCAAAGCAATGTAGATAGAACGGTGGCTGCCTTAAACGCCACCAAAGCCAATGCAGCTAGTAGCAAAGCTACTTTAAAACAAATACAAGCACAATTAGAAAAGGCAGAAGCCGACATGAAACGACAAAAAAAATTGTATGATGAAAAAGTAATTTCGGAACAAGATTTTTTATCGGCTAGTACTACGTATAAAAATTTACAAGCCCAATTAGAAGCTGCTAAAGAAAATATTTCGGCTGCCGATTTTAATATTAATAGTGCTGTGGCTAATGTAAAAGAAACCAATGAAAACTTAAGCAAAACCACTATTATAGCCCCTATGGGTGGTACTGTAACACAATTAAATATTGAAAAAGGAGAAAGGGTAGTAGGTACTTCGCAAATGGCAGGAACCGAAATGATGCGAATTGCAAATTTAGATGCCATGGAAGTACGAATTGATATTAGCGAAAGCGATGTGGTTAAAATTCATGTGGGCGATTCGGCTCATATAAAAGTAGATGCCTATGGCAATAAAGAGTTTGTGGGCATGGTAACCCAAGTTGCCAATGCTTCTAAAAGTTCATCGTCAAATGGCTCGATAGACCAAGCTACTACTTTTACAGTTAAAATATTAATTCAAGCTTCATCGTATCAAGCATTTGCTGAACAAAAACGGATGAAAAATATTTTTCTGCCCGGTATGAATGCAGGGGTTGAAATATTTACCAGCTCAATTACCGATGTAGTAGCTGTGCCTATTCAAGCCGTTACACTTCGTGATGATTCGGCTAAAAGCACTGCCGAAAAAACAATTCAATCCGAAGTAGTATTTATTGCAAAAAACAATAAAGCCGGATTGCATAAAGTAAAAACAGGATTGCAAGACACTAAATTTATAGAAATAACCGAAGGCATAAATGTAGGCGATGATGTAATTATTTCGCCAGCCAGTGCAGTAAGCCGCCGATTAACCAATGGCATGACAATAAAAGTGGTTGATAAAAAAGAATTGCAAGCCGAAACTGAATAATT
>JBEEMV010000212.1:0-19012 GCA_041192505.1 Bacteroidota bacterium | reverse complement strand
TTCAGAATGAATTATTTTTCGCATTGGCTCGATTAAAAAATAAAATTGCTTATCATGAATTAAAGCAAATGTTGATAAACGATCCACCAGTATTTGAAAGCAACCAAGATTTAAATGCATTCATTAGCATTGGTATTCCTTCTTCATCATATCGCATATTGCTTATCCATTGCCTTGCTTTATTTTTTGTAACTTCATCTTTACTATAAAAATCTTTAAAATAAGTATCTAATTTATTTTTTAAAATATTTTCGAAAGGCTTATTTGCTTGCGGAATAATGGATGAAAAAGTTTTGCTGGTTAATTCGCTTTCGGCATCATTCATTGCCACTACTGTAAATGCATATATTAAAATATTGCTCTTTAATGCAATTCGTACTTTTACTAATTTGGTTGATCCTGTATCTGTAAATGCAATGTTGTAGCCTGTTGTACCATCAGGTAATTGAAAATAATCTTTTTGTTTTAAAACATGGGTAGTGCTATCATAATAGTTTTCAATTTCGTGTTTCCAAAATTTAGTCATGTCTTTTGCATAAAAATAAATGGGCAATTTTTGCGATTGAATTAAAACTATTTCGCCTGTTGTATCATTGGTAAGTTTATAATTTTGTTTTGCTTGCCAATATTGTTCTTTTTCAACGCCATTTACAAAATTGCTTTTTGCATAAGCTAATTCGTTGTAAGCCCTACGAAACATAGTATCTAACTTGGGTTGAATAGGGGATATGCATTCAAAATGTGTAGCCACATCGGTTATTTTTTTTGCTTCCCGATAGGTAAATGGTAGAAGCGATAATGTGTTGAAGTATTTTTGAGCAGCTGCTATTTCGTTTGTTTTGCTATGAAATAATAAAGTGTAATAATGAGCACCACGAATTAAATTTCGGGTACACAAAAATGAACTATCGGTTAGTTTATAAACCACATCAGATGTGTTGAATTTTTGATACATGAAATATTTTTTCGAAATAGCGTATTGTATTGGTTCGCTATGATAAATACTCATGTTCATTAATTCTAATTCGGTGCTATCATCTTTTATATCGTTAAAATTATATCGGCTCGAAACCCATACTGCAAAAGCTTTTTTACTTGTATTATCTGTTGCTTCATATTCCCATCTATCAGCGCCATCTTTAGGGTTTTGATTAAAAAAACTAACGGGTTGATGTGGCATTTCAATTGAAAATCCTGCACTTTTTGGCGTAAATACCTGATACGTATTTGTGGTTGATATAGGTGTAATTTGAATCGAATTAAAAAAACTATCGGCTTCGGTTCCATTTAAAATGTAATCATTAGGACCACTCATTTTAAATACAATTGCTTCTTCGGGCAATACAAATATTTTGTATCGTTGCATATCGCCTCTTCTGGTTTTGTTGGTTATTTCAAAACCATCAAAGCCATTGTTTTTTATTTTTTTCTTCGAAATAATTTTGCCCGGAATGTTTTCATATAGTAAACTATCCATTTTGCTTAATACCATTTTTTCATCATCGCCAATAAATGGTGCATGGGTTCTTAATCGGGCAATTACATAGTACGAACCATTTGCCATATCCGAATATTGTTTGGTATCTAAATATCTCGAACCACCCATATCGTAAGGCTTTCCGGGTATTGATACGCTATACAATCCATCTTCGCTTTTATAATTTTTAAACTGAACAGGGCAACGCATTTTTTCAATTTCTTCTTTTTGTTTTGCGTCTCGTTCAATCATTTTTACGGGGCGAAGTTTGTATCCTTTTTTTCTTAGTAATTCTATCACACCTTTTTCGCCTGGTAAATGAGCCGAGCCAACACCAACAAATAATGAAGCGCCTGTTTTTAAAATAGTATCCATCGAGTTGGCTTGAATTACATTTCTATCATGCAAAAAATGTTTGATATAGGCATCGCTTTGTTGTACTACAATTTCTAATGAATCTAATGCATCTAAATCTTGATTGCGGTAAGCTTCTTCAATTTTTTCTTGCAGTTTAGATGAGTTGCCAATATCTTTTGCTTTCTTTTTTTCTTTCAATTCATCTCTATACGATTCAATTTGAATAATATCACTAATCTTCAATTTTTCCATGCCAGTAGCCCGTTTGCCCAATTTTTTACCAGCCTGATAAATGTATAAATCTAAAAAAGTATCTTCTTCATAATCTTCGTTATACTTATTATAATTTCTATACAATAAATTATTAATTACCGATGGTTGTACCTTAAGTAGCATTTGTAAATTCACTTCATATTTTTCTAACTCTAAAGTGCTGGATGTAAGTGGTGCACGATATAATGGTCCTGCATATTTACTCAAATCATTTTTTTCATTTTCAGCTTTTATCATATCCGCTTGCCAATTATCGGGGTTTAATTCTAAGCCTACTTTATCTACACTTTTTAAGGCATAAAAAAATGAATCGCTTAAATTAAAAACTAATTTTTTGCTTACATGCATAGTGCCATACAAGTACGATTTTTTCTTCAATCCGTTGCCCGATATTTCCCAAAGCAAGGCTGGATATTTTTTATGTGAAGAAGATTTTTTTTGAGCAAAATTTTTAGATGGAAAAAATATTGCGATGAATACAATAGCAGCAAAAAATGTTTTGAAAATTATTTTCATTAAATTAAAATTAGAAATTATTGAATTGAGATTAATGCATAAATGCATATTGAACTAAGTTAGCGCCCATTTGCAAAGCTGCTACATGTTTTTCGGGTGTATCATGATGTACTGATGCATCTTCCCAGCCATCGCCCAAATCGCATTCGTAACTATAAAATACTACCACTCTGCCTTTATACACCAACCCATATCCTTTTGGTGCTTTGCCATCGTGTTCATGAATTTTTGGTAAACCATTATTGAAATTATATTTCTGATGATACAAGGCATGATTAAAAGGAAGCTCAATTAATTCTAATTCAGGGAATACTTTTTTTAATGTTGGGCGTACAAATGGATCCATTCCGTAATTATCATCAATATGCCAAAAGCCGCCTGCTATAAGCCATGTACGCATATTTTTTGCATCAGCATCGCTTAATGTTATGTTGCCATGCCCAGTGGTATGCACAAATGCAAAATCAAATAATTCGGGGCTGCCTACTTCTACTACCACTTGTTCGGCATCAACATTTATTTTTAAATTTTCTTTTATAAATTGGGCTAAATTGGGCAATGATGTGGGGTTTGCATACCAATCGCCACCGCCACTATATTTTAACAATCCTAACTTTAATGGCGGATTTGTAGTAAACGAACTGAACAATAAAAATGAAATGAGAAATAAAAAAGGCAGTATTCTTTTCATTGTTTTTTTGAATTAAGATGTTGTAAAAATAAATAAGAGCTGCATATTATTTGCAGCTCTTATCATTTTTATTAACCTAATTTAATAGAAATTATTTTATACATTGGTATTAATCTTTCAACCATTTTTTTGTGGCAGCATTACCATTTTCGGTAATACATTTTACAATATAAATGCCTTTTACAAATGATGAAGTTGGAATAGTAACTTCTTTATCCATCCTATTATCATCGCTAAAAATTATTTGTCCATTCATATTAATAATTTCAATTTTCTTTTTCGATAATGAATTATCTAACCAATTTATTTTTAAAATTGAATTAGCATCATCATGATATACCGTAAATAAATTATTGTTTGATAAATCATCTATTCCATTTACAATAGCATTAATAGTAGTTGTATCAGCATCGGCACAATTTCCTTTATAAACTGTAAGCGTAACTATATACGAACCATTTGCAGCATAGCTATGTATAGGATGTTGGGTAGTGCTGGTTTGAACATCGCCAAACGACCAGAAAGAACTGGTATAACCCGATGATTGATTGATGAATGAATAATTAGGTCCAATATTATTGTAAGTAAATTTGGCAACAGGCGTTGGTGTAACAGTTACAGTGCCTGGTGTTGTTAATGATGGGCAGCCATTATCAGTTACCTGCAAGGTAATAGATTTGCTACCCGATGTATTCCATTTTACGCTTATTGGTCCTTGTCCAATTCCTGTGCTTGTGCCACCACCATTTGTCCAACTATAAGTTGCATTTACAGAAGCATTACCCGTATAAATTAAATAGGTATTATAATTCTGACAAACAGTTTTTACATACTGAAATGTAGAAGTTGGGGTAGGATATACAGTTATTGAATCGTGATAGATATAAATGCCTGACCCTGCTTGGTTATAAGCATTTAATGAAATATAATATTTACCTGGTTTAGGTAAAGTTACAGTTGGATTTTGTTGCCCAGATACCGATGGAATAGCTGGAAAATTTAATGTATCGGGTGAATGAAATGTCCAACTCCAACTGGTAGGATTATTTTGTGTAGCATCAGTAAATTGAACTGTATTGCCTTCGCATAAAGGTTGTGGTGGTGTTAAAAATGCTGGAATAGGTGCATTACAATTTTGCACCACAATGCATGGATTAGAAGATGATGTAACAGGACAACCCACCAATGCTGTTTTTGCTGTAGCACTAATACAATGTGAGCCAAGCGCCGACCAACTTACCAAATACGGGCCAGCACCCGTTCCCGAAGGTATACCACCGCTAAACGAAAATGCATAATTAGTTAAACTTGTAGGTGTGCAACTTACTGTAATTTGATTATTGGGGCAAGGTGTAGTAGGCGATGCTGTAATGTTAAATATTGGAATTGTATCAATAATTACTTTCACGGTATCGTTGCTTTGGCATGTACCAGTAGCATTAGATACATTTAAATAATAAGTAGTAGTAACGGTAGGTGTAATGGTTGGGTTTGAAAATTGAGGAACAAAATTATTGTGTGATGTTGTCCAATTATATGTCATACCAACTGAAGAGGCAGTACCTAAAGTTACACTGCTTCCATTCGGGCAAATCGCTGTATCTCTTCCTGCATAAGCTTTTGATACAGCACCTACTGTAATAGTAGTAGTAAGTGTATCAAATTTTATGTTTAAACTATCAATAATGTATAACATGGTGTATGTGCCCGAATTGGCGTATGCATGGGTTTCGTTTACGTTTGTTCCGTCGGGTGTAAAGTCGCCCCAAACCCATCTGTATCCACTGATTACACTGCCTGATGAAATATCAGTAAAACTAATGGATTCATTTTTACAAGTAGTTAGTGTAGCTGTACTATTGCTGGTAAGCGACATTGCCGCTGGCGAAGAATTATATAATGCATCCAAAATAATTGGGCCACAAGAACCACTAATGGTAATAAGATTTGAAGTGGTTGAATCGGTTAATCCTCTACTATCAGTTATGTATAAAGTAATAGTATAAATACCACCAGCGGTAAATATTACATCAAATGAATCTTGCCCAACTACATTTGCAGGAATAGGATTAATTACAGGACCTCTAAGTTTCCAAACTTTACTTACGATACTTCCACCACTATTATTGCTTTGGTCATGTATAGTGTAAGTTGTATTATGGCAATAGCTTGATGGAATTGATGTAGTATGATAACCATAAGTAGAATAAGCAGCAATAGGCGGAGCACATACTTGCACCTGTGTAGTAGCTGTTGATGTGGGCGATGTACACCCAAAGCCCGTAGCTATCATGGTATAATTTACATTGCCTAATGTATTGGGTAAAATAACTGGAAATGGTCCTGAAGCCGACATGGGCGTAAGTGCTGTAGCGGTGCCATAACCAGGAGTATATGTTACACCTGCCGTTGGGTTAGTTATTTTTAAAGTATCAACCCCACCTTGGCAACCAGGGTTTATGGTAGATGTAAATGAGGCATCGGGATAATTTAATACCGTTAAAGTTTTGCTGTACGTAGTATATGTACAAGGATTGCCTGTAAAAGGATTATCGGTTGAAACTGTATAAACTATTGTATAAGTACCCGGTGTGGTATAAGTATGTGTTAGTATGGTTGGAGCTGAACCAAATACAGAAGAAGAACCTTGCCCAGTTCCATAAAAATATTTAAAATAAATTGCATTGTTTCCATTAACAGTAGCATCATAAAAAGTATCTGTTGTATTAATACAAATGGTATCGCTTGCCATCGTAAAATTTGCAGTAGGGCAAACTACACGTGGGGTTAATGAAAAATGTAAAGTATCCATTGTTGTTCCACTATTCGAAGTGTTATTGCTATAGATACCTGCCAAATAAAAAGTAATATTTCCAATATTAGTAGAAGGTGCTACCCATTGAAAGTACCATTGATTAGTTCCATTTAAAAGTGCATTTTTATGTCCCACTTCGCAAGCGCCTTTGCCTGTAATTGTATTTACTTGTGTACGTGCAGGATCCGATGATGGGTGTGTTAAGGCAAATGTACCAGCGCCATTTGTGCCTGATGTAGCATCCATTTCAAAACCATATTTTGGGTTGGCATTACCCGTACCCGACATGGTTACCACTACATCATAAGTACAGCCCGGTGTATAATCGGTGGCTTGTGTAGTTGTACCTGTATAATAAAATACATAACCAACGCTTGCAATACCAACACCAGGAGTAGAATGACAACCTCCTCCTGTTGCACAAGTTTGTCCGCTACCTAATGGTGAGCCTGTTCTTGTAATAGGCGGATTACTTGAATTTGTAAATGAAAAATTATATTGTAGTACCAAACCACAAACTATAATAAAACATAAGGTAATAAATTTGAATTTCATGTGATAAATTATTTTAAGGTATAAGATAAAGTAAAGACAATTTTTTAAAGGAAAAACATCAATCTTTGCAAAATATTTATGTTGCAAATTAAGTAGAAATATCTATTCTACAAATTATATCAATTCAGTTTATTTTTGATAAGTAACATAGTTTTACTCAAGTATTAAAAATAAACTATTGGTATAATTATTAAATACTCCAACTCGTCATTCCTTTTTCCGAAAATTGATATCGTTTAAATTCGCCACCAAAAGATTGTAACGCATTCATTACTTGGTATCGTGTATTTTTTGGGCAATAAAAAATCATAAATCCACCGCCGCCTGCACCACTAATTTTTCCGCCAGTAGCACCGCTTTTAATGGCGGCAGTATATATTTCATCAATTAATGGATTACTAATTTCGGCAGCCATTTGTTTTTTATATTTCCAACCAAAATCTAATATTTCGCCAATAGCATCTAAATTTCCTTTTAGCAAAGCCTCTTTCATCATCACACTTTGCTCTTTTAATTTATGCATGGCATCAATAGATTTTTCTTTTTTATCATTCACATTTTTTGTTTGTGCATCTATTATCGAAGCGCTTAATCTACTAGTGCCAGTGTAATACAGCAATAAATTATTTTGTAATTCATTTAAATATTTTTCACGAATTCGCAATGGATTTACAATCACTTTATCATCGGCATAAAACTCCATAAAATTTACACCGCCAAATGTGGCTGCGTATTGGTCTTGCTTTCCGCCAGCCATATTCAACTGTTTGCGTTCTATATCGTAAGCCAATTTTGCAATATCATATTCGCCTAATGGCAAATTCAATAATTCTACAAATGCGCCTAAAATGGCTACTACTAAAGTAGATGAAGTACCTAAACCACTGCCTGCTGGTGCATCTACAAAAGTTGATAATTCGAATGATAATGGTTGGGTACAAAAATTATTTTGAACGCATTGATACACTCCTTTTAATAAATCTAATTGCCCATCAATAGTTACTAATGATGCATCTGCTAATTCTATTTTTTCATTTTTATCATTCGATTGAAAAATTATTTTACCATCCGTTCGAGGCTGAATCATAGCATAGGCATTTAAATTTATGCTTGCATTTAAAATAGCACCACCGTATAAATCGCTATAAGGGCTTACATCAGTACCACCACCAGCTAACCCAATTCGAAGCGGAGCTTTACATCTTATGATCATTGAATTAAATTTATTTGAGCAGCGAAGTTAATAGATAAAATATTTAAAATTTATTTTCGTTTAAAGCTTTAATTTGCAATCGCTATGAAGTTTAAAAAATATTTCATTTTATTTATTTTTAGTTGTGCAGTTTTATCAAGCTATGCACAAACTGGTGCAAATACTACATTCGAGTTTTTGCGAATGCCAGTAAGCGCCAAAGCCATTGCTTTAGGCGGCTATGCTATAGCACCACAAAACAATGATATAAGTTTGGCAGCATTTACACCATCTTTATTAAATGAAAATTTGAACAGAAATTTTGCATTAAATCATGCCATATTATTTGGTGGTATTCAGCACGGGCAAGTTTCCTATGCTCGGTTTTCAAAAAAAAACGACATCACTTTTGCAGGCAATATTCAATACATTAATTATGGTAATTTTACCCGAACTGATGATGCAGGCGCTACACACGGGCATTTTGGAGCAGAAGAAACAGCTATTCAATTTGGGTTTGGCAAAAAATTAAACCCCTTATTTTCGTATGGTGCTAATGCAAAATTGATTGTTTCCAGATTCGATAATTTATTAGCTACAGGCATTGCAACTGATATAAGTGCTACTTACAATGATACTGCAAAAAAAATTGCACTTACTTTTTTGATTAAAAATGCAGGGTTGCAACTAAAAAACTATCAGTATAATAATTACACTGATAATTTTGGAAATGAAATTTTTCCTACCGATGCGTTGATTGGATTTTCGAAACGATTAGCTCACATTCCTTTTGCATTGCATGTTACAGCTCATCATCTCACAAAATGGAATATTAGATATTTTAATGCTGCCGATAATATTTCTGCATCAATAATTAATGCAGATACAAGCAATTCAACAAAAACAAAAAAATATATAGCCGATAAAATATTTAGGCATTTAAACTTTGCTGGCGAATTTTTTTTAGGAAAATCATTAAGTGTTCAAATTGGATATAATAATTTAAGAAGGCAAGAATTAAAAACTACAAGCCGCAATGGATTGATTGGCTTTAGCGGTGGTTTTCAAATTAAAACAAAAAAATTTACAGTTGGCTATGCAAGGGCTTGGTATTATTTGCCAAGTGCATCTAATACGCTTTCGCTTAGTTTTATAATTTAACGATAAAAAAAAATCAAAAAAAAAGACAAGTGACTATATCTCACTTGTCTTTTTTTCGTGTAATAAAACTATTTATTATGCTTTATAATTTTTAATGTAATCTTTCATCCATTCTGTTGTTACTGATTTTGGTCGTTCAATTGGTAAGCTTAATGCACGGCTCCAACATAGTTGCGCCAATACACCTAATGCACGACTAACGCCAAACAACACTGTGTAAAAATCATTTTCAACTAAACCATAATGAACCAATAATGCTCCACTGTGTGCATCTACATTAGGCCAAGGATTTTTTATTTTACCTTTGCTGCCTAATATTTCGGGTACCACTTCATATACCGACCATACAATGTTTACCAATTCATCATGTGGCATATATTTTTTAGCAAATTCCATTTGTGCTGTAAAACGTGGATCGGTTCTTCTTAATACTGCATGCCCATAACCTGGCACCACTTTGCCTTCAGCCATTGTTTTATTTACATAATCAGTAATTTGTTGTTTGGTTGGTACACCGCCACCCAATTCGGTTTGCATATTTTGTATCCATCTAATTACTTCTTGATTTGCTAAGCCATGCAACGGACCAGCCAACGCATTCATACCTGCGGCAAAAGAAAGATAAGGGTCTGAAAGACCGCTACCAACGCAGTGTACTGTATGAGCCGATAAATTTCCACCTTCGTGATCAGCATGAATAGTTAAATATAAATGCATCAAGTAATGAAATTCTTTTTGCTCGAAACCTAGCATGTGTGCAAAGTTTGCACCCCAATCTAAATAATGATCGGGCTCAATATGAACACCACCTTTGTATGTACGGCGATAAATGTATGCCGCTACTCGTGGTAATCGGGCAATTAAATTCATCGAATCTTCAAACGTATAATCCCAATAATCTTTTTTGCTCATACCCTTGCGGTATGCTTTTGCAAACAATGATTCAGTTTGCATAGCCATAATAGCTGTGGTAAACTGGGTCATTGGGTGTGTAGCAATTGGCAAAGCATCTAATACATCAAATACATGCTTAGGCACAATGCTGCGCTTTGCAAACACAGTGCTTAAATGTTTTACTGTTTCATCAGTTGGCAATTCACCAGTTAACATTAAATAAAAAATGCCTTCGGGCAATGGCTCTGTGCTACCTTCTGCTTTGGGTAATTTTTCATGCAATTCAGGAATTGAATAACCACGAAAACGAATACCTTCAATTGGGTCTAACAATGATGTTTCTGTTACCATGCTCATAATGTCTCTCATGCCGCCGTATGCCTGCGAAATGGTTACAGAATCTAGCATTTTATCGCCATGTTCCTTTAATAAGGTTTTTACTTCATCAGCCATTGGAATGGCTACAGCTTTGAATTTGTCTTTTACGATTCCCATTGATGTGTTTAAAAAAATTGTAGAAAAAAAAGGATTTTTTTTATTTAATCGCCAAATATACAAAAATGAATTTGTGTTTCAACATCACTTAACAATGATTTTATACAGAAAGTTTAATTTTTTTTCATAAAAAAAATTGCATCTACTGCAACACCAACTAAATTTTTATTGGTGTTGGAAATGCTTTTAATGAAAAACGGAGCAGATAGGCTGCTATTGCCTTTCTACTCCGTTCCTATTTTTACTTTTAATGTGGGTTATTGCTGGGTTATATCGTTTAGGTGATAAGTTGGTACATTACCCTGCTCCGTTCGTGTTTTCGCTTTTGATATGGGTTATTGTTGAGTTATATAGTTTAGGTGATAAGTTGATACATTACCTTTAAGTGATAAGTTGGTACATTACCGTTATATTGATTACTTAAAGTATTTTAAGAACGCTTTCATTTCTATCATAGACTACGAATTCTAAGTCATTTCTTTGCGCCTTAATTCGTTCAATGTATTGTTCTGCAAGTTGCATGCTTTCAAAGATTGAATAAACACTTTTGGGTTTGTCTTTTCTGTAAAGGTTGTATTCTAAGTCCAAAACATGACCAGTTGCTTTTTCAGCATGAATAACTGCAACTTGGTTTTCTTGTAAAATTGGAAATTCCATTATTAATTGTTTGTCCGCCGTGGTTAGTGTCCCCACTCACCACTTAATTATTTTATTATTCAATGTTAAATTGAAAGAACAAATATACTTTATTGAAAATAAAAGTGCTTTTGAAAATATTTTTTTGAACTACTTTTATCGAATCAATTTAGAGATGAGTGCGGACACTCATCTCGGCGAAAAATTTAATTTGTTTAGCAAGTTCTTGAGATTTTTCTTTTGTGTATACTAGGACACTTTGGGACATTACCGATATGAAGTTGTGACCTCAAATCGCCCAATGGAAGCGGCTTACAGCCGAAAATAAAAAAGGGACTTTTGATATAAATTATCAAAAGTCCCTTTCAGCGGAGAGTTAGGGATTCGAACCCCAGGAACCTTTCAGTTCAACAGTTTTCAAGACTGCCGCAATCGACCGCTCTGCCAACTCTCCGTTGCAAAGATAGAAACGAAAAATAGTTGTGCAAACTTGTGAAGCAATTTTTTTAAAAAAAATAAAAAAGGAAAAATGTAATTACCATTTTTCCCTTTTCTATTTTCTTTTTTTACCAACTACCACTGGCGCCACCGCCACCTCCGCTTCCACCACCAAAGCCGCCAAAACCACCACCGCCGCCGCTATCACCCCAGCTACTGTTACCACCACCAAAGCCACCACCACCAAAAATTATGGGGCCAGCAAAACCGCCACCATTAATCATTGAACCGCCACCGCCATTAAATCGGCTTACAATAATTATCAAAATAATTACAATAATCAAGATAATAAAAATAGTAGGTGTTCCTTTTTTTGTTTTTTTAAAATCAGAATCATCTGTTGTGTATTCGCCTTTGCTGGCTTTAAAAATTGCATCTAAACCATAATCCAATCCTTGATAATATTGATTGGCTTTAAAGTAGGGTTTAATTTCATTTTCGATAATCAATTTACATACGCCATCGGGCAATACACCTTCTAAACCATAGCCAGTTGCAATTGAAATTTTATGTTGATTTGGTGCTACTAAAACAACAACGCCATTATTTTTTTTCTTTTGCCCTACGCCCCATTCTCTTAAAATGCCCAATGCCACATCAATTGGTTCATCATCATTTAAACTTTCAACAATAACTATTACAATTTGATTGGATGTAGAATCGGAATAAGCTTCTAATTTTTGTTCCAACAAATGGCTTTCATTGGCTGATAAAAGATTTGCAAAATCATTTACCAAGTGCTCGGGCAGTGGCTTTGCAGGCACATGTACTTTTGCAAATACAGGTGTAAATGCAATTAGTAAAACAAAAAATATTTTATAAAAATGTTTCAAATTAATTTCTTTTTAAAATGTTTATCCTATTACCATATCATCACTCAATTCATTTTTATCATCGGCTTGATAAGGAAAAAATTGTTGTAATTGCTGTCCAACTTGAGTAACCGTAGCTGCAATGCCTTCAATAATTTTTCCGCTTTTAAAATAGGTTTGCATGCGCTGTTTTTCGCTATCCCAAAAATTTTCGGATACCAGATTATTTATTCCTGCATCACCAATTATGGCAAATTTTTTATCCTTAATGGCAATATAAATTAAAACCCCATTCTTTAATTCGGTGTTTTGCATTTCAAGTTTATAAAAACATTCAGCAGCTCTATCTAATACATTTTCGGGCTTACATTTATTTTCAACATAAACTCGTATTTCGCCACTGGTATTGGTTTCGGCTTGTTGTATGGCAAGTCGGATAGTTTCTTTTTCAGCTTTTGTAAAATGTGGTTTCGAAAAAATCCAGTTCATAATTTTATTATTAAGATGTGTGATCGGAAACTATCAACCATTTTCCTTTTATTTTTTTAAACCATAAAGTAAAGTGTCCTTGTGGTGCATCGGCTTCACGATTTAATAACCAATGACCAATCACTAAATAATTTCTGTTATTAATTTTTTGAATTTTAATAACATCCATTTTCAAAATTCCCATTGATTTTTTGTCGGGATATTTATCTAAATATCTTAACAACATTTTGTTATAACCCTTGGTAATATTTTTGGCAGTAATAAATTGTAAGCTATCATTATTCCAATATCCATTACTCATAAAACCTGGCAAATCGCCATTGTTCCAAGCTTCTTGCTGATTAGTAAGTGTTTTAATAATTGCTTTTTCTGTTTTGTTTTTTTGAGCAAAAACAAACAGAGGTAAAATAATTATACAAAAGAAAAATATTTTTTTCATGTTACTATTTTAAACTTTTTAATAGACCACTTTCATAATTTATTTTTGCTACCTCACCTTTGTCCTCTCTCCGATAAATACGGAGTCGTTGACCAAAAGGAGAGGAATTTGTATTATGAAAGATGTCTAATAGCATTTAAACATGCTTATTATTAATGATTTAAAGATACTGATACATCTGGATTATGCTTGTGTTTAAATGTAATGGCAAACAAAATGGCAATTACCAAAGCATAAGCAGCAAACGAAAGCCATATTTGATTCCAATTTCTTACCCCATTAATAGTAAAGAATTTATCGATAATTACGCCACTTAATATTCCGCCAAAAAAAGCACCAAAGCCATTTGTCATCATCGTAAATAATCCTTGAGCGCTTGAGCGAATAGAAGCATCAGTTGTGGTTTCAATAAATAACGACCCTGAAATATTAAAAAAGTCGAACGCCATTCCATAAACAATACATGATAATACAATCATCCATAAACCATCAGTTGGATTGCCAAAGGCAAATAAACCAAAGCGTAAAACCCATGCCAGCATTGATATTAGCATTACATTTTTAATTCCAAAACGTTTTAAAAAAAATGGAATTGCTAAAATAAATAAGGTTTCACTTATCTGCGAAATAGACATAATGATGGTAGAATATTTTACCATAAATGAATCGGCGTATTCAGGATTTTTAGCAAATTCTGAAAGAAATACATCGCCATACATATTTGTTAATTGCAATGCACCACCTAAAAACATGGAGAAAACAAAGAATAAAGCCATCTTGTAAGTACCGAATAATTTAAATGCATTCAATCCTAATTTTTCGGTAAGTGATGCATTTTTTGAAATTAATTTTTGCGGCGGACATTTAGGTAATGTAAAAGAATAAATACCTAAAACAAAAGCTGAAAATGCAGCTATGTAAAACATATTTGCCGAAGCTTTATTGCCAGTTAAATTAACTAACCACATAGCTGCTATAAAACCTATTGTGCCCCAAACTCTGATTGGTGGAAATACTTTTATAATATCAAAATTATTATTTTTTAAAATGGTATATGCTACTGAATTTGATAGAGCTATAGTTGGCATATAACATAACATGGCGCCAAAAATTACCCAATAAAACGAGGCAGAATCATTCATTTGTGGTAAAAAAAACAATGCAATACCACTAATGATGTGTAATGCGCCATATAATTTTTCAGCATTAATAAATTTATCGGCAATGATTCCTGTTAAGGCAGGCATAAAAATAGAGGCAATACCCAAAGTTGAAAATATAGCTCCAAATTCAGCACCACTCCATTGTTTGGTTACAAACCAATAATTTCCAATTGTAATTAACCAAGCTCCCCAAACAAAAAATTGTAGAAAACTCATGATGGTTAAACGCAGCTTGATATTCATAGTTTTTAATTTTAATAAAATTAAGTAGTTCGATTTTTACTAATGAAAAATCACAACACCGATTCAGGCGGAATGGTTTTGTTAGCATCTATTGATGCAGTATCATTTGATTCAGAAGGATTATTTTTTATAGGTTCGTTTTTGTTTATTGGAATGGAATTATCTTGATGAATTGAATCGTTGGTTACATCAAAAACTTTTCCGCCTTCGCATCTAATTGTTCTGGATGGAAATTTTTTCATCATCAAATAATCGTGTGTAGCAATCAACATGGCAGTGTTTGATTCCTTGGCAATTTGTTGCAACAAAGTAATAATTTCATCGCTTGTTTCAGGGTCGAGATTTCCTGTAGGCTCATCAGCTAAAATCAATTCAGGCGAATTTAAAAGTGCTCTTGCAATTACCACTCGTTGTTGTTCGCCGCCCGATAATTCGAACGACATTTTAAAGCCTTTTGTTTTTAAACCAACCAAGTTTAATACTTCATCAATACGATGTTGAATTTTTACTTTATCTGTCCAACCTGTTGATTTTAAAGCAAATTCGAGGTTATCATTTACATTTCTATCACTTAATAATTGAAAATCTTGAAACACGATTCCTAATTTTCTACGAAGGTTGGGTAATGTTTTCCAAGTTAATTTTTTCAAATCAAATCCTGCTACATTGCCTTCGCCTTGTGTAAGTGGCAAATCGCCATATAATGTTTTTAATAAACTACTTTTACCAAAGCCTGTTTTACCAATTAAGTAAACAAATTCGCCATTATTTAATGAGAAATTTACATCTCCTAAAATCAATGAATTGCCTTGAAAAACCGAAACATTTTTTAATTGAATAATCATTATTTATAAAGATAAGGTGTAAAAATAAAAAAGGAAGTGTTTTATTCAAACACTTCCTTCAATATTGAAAAAATATTTTCAGATTATTTTACAACCGAGAATTTACCAGTAGTTTTTTGTCCGTTAATTTCAACCGAGAACATGTACATTCCTTCAGTTAAATTTTCAGTAGCTACAGTTACATTATCATTTACTACTTGATTAGATTGGCTAACAACTTGACCAACTGTGTTGTAAACTTTTACAACAGCTTGGTTAGCTGTACCATTTAAATCAACTGGAATATTCATCATTGTTCCAGCAACAACTGGATTAGGATAAACATTACCTAAAGTAAATTCAGAAACATTATTAATACCAGCTGTAGTAATTTTTACTTGACGGCAAGTAGTATAAGTTTTACTTGAATTTGAAGCAGTTAAACAAACTGTATAAGTTCCATTAGCTGCATAAGTATAAGAAGGATTTTTTACGTTATCAGTTCCAATTCCATCACCAAAATCCCATGACCAAGCAGTAGGTGTAAAATTAGAAACATCAGTGAATTTAGCAGCTGCATTTGTTTTTGTATAAGTATATGCTGCACCTTCAAAATCTAAATGCCATAATACATAAGCATGTTCGTAAACAAAAGGAGCAGTGTAGGCTATTGAAGGAATATAAGTACCATTCCAACCAGCTGAACTTCCACCAATGTTATATCTTTCATCAGTTGTAACAATGTTACCATTATTAAAGCTGTATTCAGCATCTTTCGAAGTCATTACGCCACCAGCAGTTTCTTCATAAGTTAATACAAAGAAGTTATTCAATTTTTTATGAATAATAGCAGTTGTTGCATTAGCAGTTAATGTATCGCCTAAAGCGTATGATTGACCAGGTTTGAATGATATTGCCATAGCAACATTTTGTCCGTATCTAGCATTATTTGTTAAAGCTGGTAAATTAAAAGATACTGGAATAGTTTTAACACCTAATGTATCGGCTAATGTAAGTGCATATTTCAATACAGTAATGTTAGTTCCTGTTGGTGCATTTTTAACATAATCATAATCAATTACTTTAAATTTAGTAACTGTATCAGATTGAAAATTATACGTTGAACTAAATGTTGATGAATTGTAATTAATTAAATAAATATACATAGAATCAGGGGCAGCTACATTTCGAATATAGCCATAAAAAACTGTTACGCTATCAATAGAAAATGAATTATTTCTAGTAAAAAACAAATCGCCATTAGGAATATTTAAAGCAGATTTAGCGTAATTGCCAATAAATTTTGATGCTGGTGAAAACACATCACTATAAGAGTGTATATACCAATGAAAAGGTGTTGTTGATGTTGGTAATACTGGTAATGAATCTGGCCACAAATGTAAATATCTGAATGTGTTAGATGTGTTTGTGAAATCTGTAATACCTGAATAAGCTGCATCAGCAGATAATGCATCGCCATAGCTTATTGCATAATTTGAACCTGAAGCTTTTGAATGAGGTTTTTGATTTTTTTGTTGACTAATAGCCATCAACTGAGCTTTTGTTGGTTTAAAAGCAGCAGTATTTTGAGCTTTTGCTGAATTCTGTTTGTAAGGCATTTGGGCAAATGATGCCAATACGCTTACCATTAAGATGAGTAGTGTAAAGTTTACTTTTTTCATTTTTTATAATTTATATTTTGTTTTGATTTTTGTTGGGGTGTAAAAATAAGAATTGTATTGAAATTGCGAAAAAAAATCTTATTTATTTACGTTGTTATACCTATTGACGAAATTAATTAAGAAAGGGTTGCATCATGAAAACAATGACGACACAAAGGCTCATAGCTATTTTTTGCACCTAATAAAATTTGTGCATCATTCTGTATAGTTCGATGGCTGTAATTAGCTATGCTGCCACATTTCATACATATTGCATGAACTTTTGTTACATATTCAGCATCCGTTATTAATTGAGGCATTACGCCAAATGGTACGCCTAAAAAATCCATATCTAATCCTGCTACAATAACTCTAACACCTTTTAGTGCCAAGCTTTTACAAACTTCAGACAAGCCTTCATCAAAAAATTGTGCTTCATCAATTCCTACCACTTCTACACCATCAACCATGGTTAAAATTTCATCCGAATGTTTTACAGGAATTGATAAAATATAATTTTCATCATGCGATACTATTTTTTTGTCATCGTATCTTTTATCTACTTCGGGTTTAAATATTTTTACTTGTTGATTGGCAATTTTTACACGTTTTAGTCTTCGTATTAACTCTTCTGTTTTGCCCGAAAACATACTACCGCAGATAACTTCAATCCAGCCTTTATGCTTGTGCGGAATTTGTGGTTCAATAAACATGGTGTTGATTTTGTTTTTTAAAAATAGAATTTTCAAAAGTATAAAATAAACTATTACTCTTCTATCTTTACGCACTTCAAAATTCATGATAGAAATTAAAGACATACGAAAAAAATTTAACGATAATGATGTACTGAAAGGCATTTCAGCCACATTTGAATCGGGAAAAACTAATTTAATAATTGGTACAAGTGGTAGCGGAAAAACCGTTACTATTAAATGTATGGTGGGATTATTTGAAGTAGATGGTGGTTCGATTTTATACGATGGTAGAAATTTTTCTACCATGAGTTTGGCTGAGAGAAAAGTGATTAGAAAAGAAATTGGAATGCTGTTTCAAGGTGGTGCATTATTTGATAGTTTGAATATTGAACAGAATGTAATGTTTCCGCTAAACATGTTTAGCAGTATGACTCGGAAAGAAAAATTAGACCGAGTAAATTTTTGTTTAGATAGAGTAAATCTTTCATCAAAAAACAAATTATTTCCAAGCGAAATTAGCGGCGGAATGAAAAAACGAGTGGGCATTGCACGGGCAATTGTAATGAACCCTAAATATTTATTTTGCGATGAACCCAATAGTGGTTTAGATCCTCAAACATCGTTAGTAATAGACCAATTGATAAAAGAAATTACAATTGAATTTAATATTACTACCATTATTAATACACATGATATGAATAGTGTATTAGAAATTGGCGACCATGTAGTTTTTTTATGGAAAGGCTTAAAAAACTGGGAAGGCAGCGGCACCCAAGTACTTACAGCCATTAACCCCGAACTTGAAGAATTTATTTTTGCCTCAAAATTTTTGAAAGAATTAAAAAATAGGTCGTTTAAATAAATACATAAAATATTGCAGCTTAATTGCTTTAATTTATTGTCTATTTATTCTTGAAATTCCAAAAATAATAATGTGGTGAGTGTGGACACTAACCACGGCGAAATCAGCCATACACAAGGCTTGGCTACAGGTTAATACTATCAAGAAATCAATAAAATATGGAGTTTTTAAAAAATAAAATTATTATAAGGTTTTTCGGCTTAATGCTATTATCCTTAGTTTGGTTTTGTTTTAAGCAATTTAAAGAGGATTCACTTGCAGTTG
>JBEEMV010000211.1:0-7096 GCA_041192505.1 Bacteroidota bacterium | reverse complement strand
TTCAGAAAAAATTACTCCAAACAATAAAATAATTATAAGTACTTGGGGCGGAACTCATCAGTTGCATTGTATAAATTCTCCCAATATTAGAGGTGTAAATTGTGATTTCATTTTGGGATATTTGCATACAGACTCACAAAATCATTTTTTTAGAGGAGCATTACCTAACTACCCCAACTTCCGCCTTGGTGTATTAAAGGGTAGTGATTGTGATACGATAAGGGAGGCACCACCAGAGGTAGCAACAGATGATTTGATTATTTATCCTAATCCATCTAAAGGGATATTTGCTATAAGTTATAAGTTATTAGCAAATGCAAAAATACAAGTATATGATGTGTTGGGTAGAGAAATAATGCCCTTAAATACTACTTATACAGGGATTTATCATGCAACAATAGATGTAAGCAATTTAGCTAGCGGTATGTATTTTTTAAAAGTAACAAATACAAATAGCAAAATGAAAACAGTTAAATTTGTGAAACAATAAAAGGAAAACTAAATGAAAAAACTACTTTTACTTTTTGGTGTTTTGATTTTAATGCAGCAAAGCTAATTAGAGCAAATTATTTATACATCACTTCTTTTACAGCTTTCACTGTTTTTTCGATACTTGGTAAAAATGCAGCTACCAAGTTTGGGGCATAATGCATAGATGAATCTGCTGTCATTACTCTTCGTACAGGCGCATCTAAATAATCAAATGCATCACGTTGTAAATTAAAAGTAATTTCGGTAGCTACCGATCCAAATGGCCAAGCCTCTTCTACCACCACACATCTATTTGTTTTCTTTACCGATTCAATAATGGTAGCCATATCTAACGGACGAATAGTACGTAAATCAATCACTTCAGCGCTTATTCCTTCTTTTGCTAATTCTTCAGCAGCACCCAATGCCACTTTCATCATTTTGTTAAATGATATAATGGTTACATCCGTTCCTTCACGTTTCACATCTGCTTTTCCTATCGGAATGTAATATTCTTCTTCGGGCACTTCGCCCATATCGCCATACATCATTTCGCTTTCAAAAAAGCAAACAGGATCGGCATCAACAATAGCAGATTTTAATAAACCTTTGGCATCATAAGGATTTGAAACACTAATTACTTTTAAGCCTGGCACATTTGCCATCCAACTTTCAAAAGCTTGGCTATGTTGAGCACCTAATTGCCCAGCACTACCCGATGGTCCTCGAAATACAATGGGGCAACCAAATTGCCCAGCACTCATTGCTCGTGTTTTAGCTGCCGAATTAATAATTTGATCGAAGGCTAATACTGCAAAATTCCAAGTCATAAATTCTACAATTGGTTTTACACCATTCATAGCTGCACCAACTGCAATAGCCGCAAAACCTAATTCGGCAATGGGTGTATCAATAATTCGTTTAGCACCAAATTCATCCAACATACCTTGGCTTACTTTGTATGCACCATTATATTGCGCCACTTCTTCGCCCATTAAAAAAACTTTTGGGTCTTTACGCATTTCTTCTTGCATGGCTTCACGTAAGGCTTGGCGGAAGGCTATTGTTCTCATGGTAGTATAAATATTTTTTTATAAATTTATGGATTGCAAAAATAGTAGGTTAAGGCGTAAATAATAACTTTTATGTATTGATTTTTAGGAATAACATTTAACCATTTTCTTTTTCAAATTCATTCATCGCATTTGCTAATTTTTCAACGCAATGTAATTCCATAGCATTATACATCGAAGCTCTAAAAGCACCAACACTTCTATGTCCTACAATATTGATGATATTCTGTTTTGCTGCAAAATCAATAAATGGTTGTTGATATTTTTCATCACAATTAAATATTACATTCATCGGGCTTCGATATTTTTTCACTACCCAATTATTAAAAATTTTACTTTCATCAATGGTTTTGTAAATCAATTCGGCTTTTAATTTATTCTGAATAAATATTTTTTCAAGCGTTTGTTGTTTCATCCATCTTAGCATTAATAAACTTACATACACTGCATAAACCGATGGTGTACTATAAATGGAATTGGCTTCCACATTTTTTTTGAAATTTAATATTGAAGGGCAACTAATATTTATTTTTTCGAGTACATATTTTTTGATAAAAACAATGGTACAACCTGTTGTGCCTGTGTTTTTATGTGTTGAAGCATAAATAAAATCAAACTGATTGTAATCTATTGCTTTGCTTAGCAAACTACTGCTCATATCAGCAAACAATGGAATTGTGGGTTTCGGAATTTCATCAAACTGAGTTCCTTCAATTGTATTATTATGTGTGATGTGTAAAAATTCGGCTTGATTATCTATTTCAATTAATTCAGGAATGCTAGTGTAATTATTAAATTCACTTGATGCAACTACTTTTGCATGGCTTACTACATTTGTTTCGGCAATTATTTTTTTACTCCAATAACCAGTATCAACAAAGGCTGCATGTTTTTTTTTAGATAAAAAATTAAGTGGAATCATAGCAAATAAATTGCTGGCACCACCTGGCAAATACAAAATTTCAAAATCATCATTCAACTTACAAAGCTCTTTCAACAAAGCTTTTGCTTCGTTAATAATATCATCATAAGTTTTGCTTCTATGCGAAATTTCCAGTATGCTTTCTCCATTTTTATAATGCAACACAGCTTCAGCAGCTTGTTTCAATACTTCGTTGGGAAGCATTGCTGGGCCAGAATTAAAATTACAAACACTCATCATGTAAATATTGAAACAAAGATAACGGAATTGAAATAATGCTTAGTTATTAATGTAAAGTGATTTCAACTTCTTATTTATTTTACGTTAAACAACGTAGATAAAATTTGAATTGTGCTGATTAAATTTGGCTCGTTAATCTCATAAACCACAACCACTTTGCTAACTATATTAATCACTGCTTATGCTGTAAATCCTTACAAAGGTTCAGAGGATGGATTGGGCTGGAACTATGTGTTTCAGGCTGCTCGAAGCAATAAAGTAATTGCTATTACCCGTAAAAATAATCGTGAACATATCGAAAAATTTCAAAGCTTACATCCACAATGGAATGATGTTTACAGCAATATGAAATTTTTATATTTCGATTGGCCAAAGTGGTTAATCTTTTGGAAAAAAGGTCCCTTATTAGCCATGATTTATTATTATTTCTGGCAATTAAATTTGGTTTATTTTATCCGAAAACAAAAACTACAATTTGATATAGTTCATAATTTAACATTTGTAACCGATTGGGCTCCATCATTTTTATGGATGCTCCGAAAGCCTTTTGTATGGGGACCTGTATCGCATCATGAAAAAATTCCGAAGAATTTTATTTTACCTATTTATGGTTTTAAAGCCTATTTAATGGATAGATATTTATGGTGTATAAAAAATTTATTTTGGAAACTCGACCCATTTTTAAAACTAACTTCAAAACATGCCGATGTAGTTATTTGCGCCAATTCATCAACCTTAAAAAGATTGCATTTAAAACCATCACAAGTTTTTGATATGCGTTCAATAGCATCTGAAAAGCCAGATTTATCAAGCATTGTAGCCAATGATAAGTTTCTTGTTTTTTCGGCTGGTAGGTTTGTGCCATTAAAAGGTTTTGATATTACACTTCGTGCATTTGCAAAATTTTATCACCAATTAAATGATAATGAAAAACAAAAAGTAGAATTAAAAATTGTTGGCAAAGGTCCTTTTGAAAGCTTGATGAACAGCATTATGAAAGAAGAAAAAATTGAACAAGCAGTTGAAATAATTCAATGGATTCAGCAACACGAAATGGCAAATTTTTATAAGCAAAGTAGTGTATTTTTATTTCCATCGCACGAAGGCGCAGGCGTAGTAGTAGCCGAAGCTTTAAGCTATGCTTTGCCAGTAATTTGTTTTAATAATTATGGCCCAGGATGCATAACACCAACAAATTCGAAAATGAAAATTGAATATGATACTTATGAAAAAAATGTAACTGAATTTGCAGAAAAATTAATGCAGCTTTTTAAAAATAAAGAATTGCTAACAACCGAACGCAAATTGGCATTACATCATTTTGATACCACATTAGATTGGAATACTCGAAACGAAAAACTGAATGAGATTTATAATAAATTGATAAAGAAATAATTTGAGCTTTATCGTTGAATTTCTTAGCGCCTTTGTGGCAAAAATATTGAATCATGAAAAGTAAAACAGGAAAAAACAAATTAGTAGCCGTTCATTTATTAAACGATTATAGTGGCAGCCCATTAATATTAAGCAATGTGTTGAAAACCGCTGTAAAGAATGGTTACAGAACTCATTTATGTAGTTGCTTTAGTAAACAAAAAGGTTTTTTAAGCGATTTACAAGGCGTAATAAATCATCCACAATCGTATAAATGGAGCCCGAATAGATGGCTAACTTTAGCTTATTATTTATACAATCAATTCAAACTTTTTTTACGATTAATCATTGTATTAAAGAAGAATGATTTGGTGTATATCAATTCCATTCTGCCTTTTGGGGCTGCATTTGCTGGTAAAGTGTGCAACTGCCATGTGGTGTATCATGTGCATGAAGTATCCATAAAACCACCCATGTTAAAAAAGTTTTTGTTGTGGATGGTGCAATGGTGTGCTGATGAATGCATTTACGTTTCCAATTTTTTGCAAGAACAAACACATATCAATACACCGCATCAAGTAATTTACAATACGCTTTCGGATGATTTTATGGCAAAATCTAATCAAACAAAAGCTACTGAAAAATTTGATTCATCAAAACCATTTACAGTAATGATGGCTTGTTCGATGAAAAAATATAAAGGTGTTTTTCAGTTTATTGAAACAGCTAAACAATTGCCCAATATTTCGTTTCAATTAATTTTAAATGCAAAACATGAAGAGATAAATTTATTTTTTGCGGATGCAAAAATCCCTAAAAACGTACAATTATTTGAAGCCAATCCAAACCTTCATCCGCAATATTTTCAATCGGATGTGGTAATGAATTTAAGCTTGCCCGATGAATGGTTGGAAACCTTTGGTATGACAATATTAGAAGCTATGCAATATGGCAAACCTGTAATTGTGCCACCTGTAGGCGGTGTTACGGAATTAGTTGAAAACAATATAAACGGCTTTAGAATTGATAGCAATAAAGTTGATGAAGTGGTAAAAGCAATTCAACTACTAAGCACCGATAAAAACTTATATCAAAAATTTAGCGAAGCTTCCTTACAAACGGCTTCTGAGTTTTCAAATCAACAATTTGAGTTTAAAATTAGTGAGTTGCTTTTTAGATTTATTCCATAGGTATTTTTTCAAGTAGAAACTTATAATTATTTGGAACGTTTACGAAAAAGATTGAAGTTATATCCAATATGTAGCCCCAACTCAATTTGAGGTTTTGTATATTCAAATAAATATCTTGAATTTAAATGTATACCAATGTTCACCCTATTACATTTAAAATAGTAGTTATAAAAAAGTTGTGCAGTTATGCCCCAGTATCTTGCCTTCATAAATTTCTCATTGCTTATAGCATCCCAAATAATAAAAGTTCCATTTTGCCAATACCCATTTAAGTAATACTCGGTATAAACATTTTCCCCCCAAGCATAATTTAAACCTAAGTAAACTGAAATTTCATTTTGCTTAATTCTTGCATATTTTCCAATGCAAAAATCAATAAAATGATAATTAACTCTATCCGAAAAATAAAATGGAACAAAACCATTTTTATTAATTACTAATTTTTTGTTTTCAGAAATAACTGTCGGTCTTGAAATAACACTTTTTGTACTTATCCATTCCCTGTAACTAACATTAATACTATACTTTTTCATTACTTTCATTTGATATCCAATTCCTATTTGGTCATAAGGGTTGCCAAGTTTATAATTTTTAGGAATATATATAGATTCAGAAAATAAAAAAATTGAAGATTTAAATGATTCAGCAAAATTCTTTTCGTGAATGAACAATATTAAAACCAATAAAATGATTTTACGCATAAACTAACGATTAGAGATTTCAAACTTAGATTGGCTGATTCCATTTTCAGACAGAATATTTAGAAGGTATAATCCATCAGGAAATAATGAAACATTAATTTTCAGATTTAGGCTATTCACTTTATCTGAAAACATAAGTTGTCCCAACTGATTATATATTTGATATTGTTTGCCAATATCATTGGCATTTACTAATAACTGAATTTCACTATTGGCAGGATTAGGATAAATCAACAATTCCCTTTTTTCACTAGTAGTGCTATTATTACTTGAATTGGGTGATTTTTGAGAAGTTTTTGTCGCCAATCTATTTGCTATACCACAGTATGACCACGGTAATGGAACTACATAAGGAGCTGATGTTTGTTGACATGCTGTGGCGGTTACACTTATATATGAAGGAGCATATCCATTAAAATTTGTAATATCTAAATAGCTATTTCCATTTCCATGTGGTATAGAAATAACATTATATAAAGTATTCCATGTAAATGTTGCTCTTGGGTCAGAGGATGTTGCTTTTAAATTAACAGGCACAGAAACATTTAAAAAATTGGAACATAAAGGAGATGGAGCAACAATAATTGAAGCCGATACATCTGGTATAGGGAGCTGAATACCTAAACCAACAAGCGCCCAAGCATCGTTTACAGCTAATGCTTCGGGCGAACAACTACCATAGGTATATTCGGCTGCTGCAAAAGATGCATTACTTGCATCTACATAATTACAGTTATGCCAAAGCCACCATTTAAATGTATTAAATGCAATCCTTCTTGCTTTATCAATTCCAATGCCCGTTAATCCATTTGATGCATCCCCCATAGCTAATAAATAAAACCAATGGCGTAAAACTCCACCATCCACATAAAGATCATGTTGTGCTCCATTAATATTTGTAAACCAATTTGAATCATGATATTTTTCAGAACTTGGTCCGTTAGTTGTTGAATTTACATCTAAATTTGGGTATTGAAAGTTTCGTGTTGCATGGATATCAGAAATGTCATTCCCAACTTTCCAATCACAATATCCTTTTACCTCTCTATCTATCATTAGTCCAAATATATCCGCAAATGCTTCATTCAATATATTAGCATCACGATTATAAGATGTAAAATCATC
>JBEEMV010000210.1:0-20807 GCA_041192505.1 Bacteroidota bacterium | reverse complement strand
CTATTGCCATACTCAACACTCCAGCCCCAACCCACAGTAAATTTGTGATAACGCAACATATCTAACACACCCACACCTGGCAATGCTACTTTAAATAATTCGGGGCGTTGGGTCATACAAGCGCCAATCAATAAACCGCCATTACTTCTTCCGCTGATTGCTAATTTATCTGATGATGTATATTTTTCTTTAATCAAAAATTCGGCAGCACCAATAAAATCATCAAACACATTTTGCTTATTTGCCAATGCACCGCCTTTATGCCATGCTTCGCCATATTCATTGCCACCTCTTATATTCGGCATGGCATATACACCGCCATTTTCTAAAAATAAAATTCGTGATGCTGAAAAACTTGGCGTAAGATTAATACTAAATCCGCCATAGCTATACAGCAAACATGGGTTGTTGCCATCCAATTTAATTCCTTTTTTATGAACGATAAACATGGGCACTTTTGTACCATCTTTTGAAGTATAAAATTTCTGTTCGGTTTCATATTCTTCGCTATTAAATTTTACTTCCGATTTTTTAAATAATTCTGATTTACCAGTTTCTAAATTGTATTTAAAAATAGTAGGCGGAGTAGTGAATGAAGTATAAGTATAATAAAAATCTTTATCATCCTTATCGCCACCAAAGCCCGATGCAGTGCCTAATCCAGGCAATTCAATTTCATGTTCCATTTTACCCGAATAATCGTATTGGTAAACTTTTGTACAAGCATCTTTTAAATATTCGGCAAATAATTTATTACCACATACACCAACACCATTTAATAATTCTTTTTGTTCAGGAATAATTTTTTTCCAATTTTCATGAGCTGGATTTTTTAAATCAACTTCAACCAAATGCTTATTGGCTGCGCCTTGGTTGGTAATAATTAAAAGTTTATCGCCTACATTATCAACCACACTATATTCAAATTCAAAACCTTTAAACAATAACTGTAAAGCCGATTTTTCGTTTGATAAATCTTTGTACCAAAGTTCAGTTCCATAAGTTCCTTCGCTTACATCTAAAAATAAATATTTTTCATCATCGCTAACGTAAGGTCCATAATAACGTTTTGGATGTTTATCATCTTTATAAATTACTTTATCGGTACTTTGTGGCGTACCTAATTTATGGTAATAAACTATTTGCCCAACGCTTGCATTGCTATACATTTTTTTTTCATCAGGCTTTTCATAACCGCTGTAAAAAAATCCATCTTTATACCAACTGCCACCACCAAATTTTATCCAACGAATAGTATCGCTTAGTACTTTTCCTGTTTCAATTTCTTTTACATACATGGTTTGCCAATCGCTACCAGCGGCGGCTAAAGTGTAGCTCATCAATTTTTTATCTTTCGAAAATGATGTACCACCTAATGCCACAGTACCATCTTTTGCATAATCATTGGGGTTTAAAAATGCTTCAGCATTATCACCTTTTTGTTTGTACAAAATGCTTTGATTTTGTAAACCATCATTTTTATAAAAAAATAAATTTTCGCCTTTTTTAAATGGCGATGAATATTTAGGATAATTCCAAATAGCTTCTAATCTATTATGAATTTTTGTTCTGAATGGAATTTGAGAAAGGTAATCTTGCGTTACTTTATTTTCAGCATCTACCCATGCTTTTACTTTGGTAGCTGTATCGTCTTCGAGCCAACGATAAGGGTCTTCTACTTTAGTACCAAAATAATCATCTACTTGATTTACTTTTTCTGTTTTAGGATATTGCACGGTAAATTGTTTATGTTCTATAGATTTATGATTGCAAGATGCAGCTATAGCTCCGCAGATTAAAAGTGAAAAATATTTTTTCATTATTATAAAATTTAATACTTCAAAAGTAGAAAAAAAAACCACATCACTTACTTCTAAATAAATCACTCATAATACTATCGGCAATCAATTTTCCATCAGTAGAAATAGTAAGTACATTATCTTTTAATAGCAGTTTTTTATTTTCTAAATAAGGTTGAGCTTCTGTCATCAATTCTTTTATCCATTCAGTTTCAAATTTATTTTTAACTGCATTTAAATCGCAGCCCCATTGTGTTCTTAACCCTGTCATTATCCATTCATTAAATATATTTTCATCCGTTAGGGTTTCATTTTCTATCATCGGTTTTTTATTATCCATTGCTGCTATGTATTTCATAGTGTTTGCTACATTCCAGCTTCTTAAATTTTCTTTATAGGAATGTGCCGATGGCCCAATACCAAGATACGGAACCCCTTTCCAATAATTAGTATTATGAATGGCATAGCATCCAGCTTTTGCAAAGTTGCTTATTTCATAATGTTCAAATTTATTTTTAGTTAAAATATCCATCAGCATTTGCATTTGAAATGCCGATTTCGATTCTTCTACATTTTGTTTTTTATGTAATTTAATTAATTTATGAAGTGGTGTTTTTTCTTCAATAGTTAAACTATACGCCGATATATGTGGCACTTGCAATGCAATGGCTTTGCTCAAATTTGCTTTCCATTTTTCATCTGTAAGTGTAGGAATGCCATACATTAAATCAATAGTAATATTTTCGAAACCATTATCCTGTACAGCTTTTATGGCTCTATCAGCTTGTTGTGCATCGTGTGCTCTGTTCATCCATAATAAATCTTCATCATAAAATGATTGTACACCAATGCTAAATCTATTGATGTCGGTTTTTCGAAATTCATTTATTTTTTTTTCGGTTAAATCATCAGGGTTGGCTTCAATAGTTATCTCTTTTAAATTATTAGTTGAATAATGTTGATGAATTACATCTATCATTTTCTGAATCTCATCGGCTTCTAATAATGATGGCGAACCACCACCAAAGTAAATGGTTTCAATAGTTTCGTTTTCTAAAAATGGTTTGCGAAGTATTAATTCTTTTTTCAACGCATCAGTTAATTCATCTTTGTAACGTAATGAAGTATTGAAATAAAAATTGCAATAATTGCAAGCCTGCTTGCAAAAAGGAATGTGTATATAAATGCCAGCCAATTTCTGTTTGATTTATGCAGTAAAAGTTAAACGCAAATTTATTCTTTGATTATTGTTTAATTCTAATTTATGGGTTTATTCTTTTACAAACTTTAAACTAATTTAAGAGGAAGGTTTTCTTTTTAGATAGAAGAATTATTTTAAAGCATACATAAATTCAAAAAAATAGATTAAAAATCAATTTTAAATTTTTTAAAATAAATTGTTTTTCCGTGTTAAATTCGTTAAATTTGTTTGGTATAAATAAATTTTATCACCCTAAAATTTTATTGAGATGGAAGAATTTGAAGAGCAAAATAATCAAAGTCAAGATGAATTAAATCAATCTATTCAACGTTTTGAAGAAATGTTGAACAGAAATAAACGATATTTTTTCGACCAACATGTTTTAATTCAAATCATTGATTATTATATAGAACATGATGAGTTGAACAAGGCAACCGAAGCAGCAAATATGGCTGCCGAATTGTTTCCATTTTCTATTGAAAGCTGGCTAAAAAAAGCACAAGTTTTAATGGAAGACGACAAATATGATGCTGCCCTTAAAGTATTAGAAAAGGCTGAAAACATGGAGCCTAATGATACAAATATTATGCTGATGAAAAGTGATATTTTATTGCTAAATAATCAATTTCAGCAAGCTGTAGATATTTTAAAAATAGGATTAGCAAAAGCCGATAAAGATGAAAAAGATTTATTTTATCTGGAATTAGCTGATGTATATTTTGAGTGGGATGATTTAGAAAAAGCATTTGATAATATTGTGCTTTCATTAGAAAATAATATGACCAATGAATATGCTTTAAACCGCATTTGGTACTTAACCGAAGTAACAGGCAGGTACGAAGAAAGTGAAGCATTACACAAAAAAATTATTGATGAATTTCCATTCAGCTATACCGCTTGGACAAATCTTTCGCAAGCCTATAGCGGTTTAGATTTATACGAAAAAGCTTTAGAATGCTGCGAATACGCTATTGCCATTAATGAGAATATGGATACGGCTCATCGTGATGCTGGCGATATTTGTATTTGTATGAAGCAGTATAAAAATGCATTAGAATATTTTGCTAAACTGCAATCGCTTGTAGTGCCCGATGCTTACGTATTATTCAACATGGGCTTTTGTTATGAAAAATTAAAAGACTTTAATAATGCCAGAAGTTATTACAACAGAAGTGTACAAGTAAACAGAAATTTTTCGGATGGCTATTTTCAAATTGCTGAAACTTATGCAAAAGAGAGTGAATGGAAAAAAGCCATTCCTTACTACCGTACTGCATCAAAAATGAATGAAAATTATTTGCCTTATCGTGGTAAATTAGCAAAGGCATTATTAATGAGCGAATATTATCGTGAAGCCGGAAAAGTATATTCAGAGCTGATAGAACACAACCCACGAAAAAAAACATGGTGGTTAGGGTTAATAAAAGTATATCTTAATTTAGGAAAAACAGATGATGCATTTTTTGCCTATAACCAAGCCGTTAGTTATATAGGCAACATGATAGATTTTGATTATGTATCAGTAGTTATTTTTTGGATGAATGGACAGCAAAATGCTGCGCTGCTTGCATTAGAGAACGCTTTAACTACGAATAAAAAACGATACAAAATGATGTTTGATTTTTATCCTGAACTAATTTATGAACCAAAAATAAAAAAAGTATTGGTAAATTATTTGAAGAAATAGATTTACAATTTTGTTTCTTCTAAAAATGTTTTTTCATCAATCGTTCCGGCATGATGCCATACTAATTTTCCATTTTTATACAATTCAAAGTACGGAATACTTTCAATCTTTTTAGCTTGTAATAAATCGCTATTTATATCGGCATCAATTTTTTTCAGTATTAATTTGTCGGTTTTATCTACCGCAATTTTATCAATCATTGGCATCATTTCTTTGCAAGGCTTACACCATTTTGCATTAAAATCTACCAATACAAATTTTTCGTTAGTAACCATTTTTGTAAACTCATCCAGTGTTAATCCTTTTTCTACAGTATTGCTATTAGTTACAATTGGCAGATTTGCATTACGCCAACTTATTATACCGCCTTTCATGTTGTAGATTTCAACAAATCCCATGTCGCCCATATCTGTTGCAGCATTCGAGCTACGCCCACCCGACAGACAATAAATAAATATGGGTTTTGATTTATCTAATTTCTGAATTTTATTTTTAAAATCAACATCATTATAATTAATGTTTATAGAATTTTGTAAATGACCGCCAATGTATTCTTCAGGCGTACGAACATCTACCAACAGATGAGTAGTAGATTGATTTAACTTTTCTTGAAACTCTTTTACTAAAATGGTTTCATTAATTTTTTTTGCTGTTGAATTCGAATTTTGGCACGATACAAAAAATGAAAAAACATAACAAATCACTACGAATAGAATATTTTTCGACATTTATTTTTTTTGCAATTTTAAAACAAAATAACCATCTATTTCACAAATAAAATTGTTGCCAATTATTTTATGCAACGGATAGATGATTGATATTACATTTGTCGAAATTTTATTTTTTCAAAAAAATATTGAATGAAAAAGGTTGTTATACTATCGTATTTTTTTCCACCGTGTACTTTAACAGCATCTTACCGAATAAAAAGTTGGGCTGATTATTTTCATGAAAATGGAATTTATCCAATTGTTATCACAAGAAATTGGGACACACCAATCCTTAAATTAGAAGATTCGGTAAAATCTTCGGGCACTGAATTAAAAATTGAAAAATTTGATACCTATGAAGTTCACTATTTGCCCTATACATCATCATTACGTGATACTATTTACGAACACTATAATGAAACGCCATTAAAATATTTAAGTAAATTTTTAACTGCCGCTGAAATTCTTGCTTCAGCATTTACTAATTTTTTAATTCCACATAAAAATTTATACCACTATACTTTACAATTTATAAAACAGAATAAAGATGTAAAATGTATTATTGCATCAGGCAAACCATACGACCTTTTTCGGTTTGGCTATTTAATTAAAAAGAAAACTAAAATGCCTTGGGTGGCTGATTACAGAGATCCTTGGAACACACTTCCTGAAGAAGTAATGAAAGATCATTTACCACTTCGATTGTATAATAAAATAAAATTTGTTGAAAAATTATGGGTAGGCTCAGCTACATTTTTTATCACAGTATCAACTGAAATAAAAAATGATATTCAGAATTTTACAGGAATAAAAGGTTACGAAATTTTGAACGGATTTGATGAAAACGATTATAAAAATGTAGTCCATAAACCAACCCATCCAAAAAAATTATTGATAGTTCATAATGGCAGTTTGCCATTAGCATCTAAATCGGAAGTATTTATAAATGGACTAATTCCACTCATCGAAAAATATAAAAATGATATTGAAATTGTTTGCGAATATATTGGAGTAGATTTTACGCCGCCTGCCGCCGATAAAATTAAAAATTTATCAAAGGGGTACGAACAAAATTTTATTTGTACTAATAGAATTCCAAAAAAAGATTTATTAAACAAACTTGCCTTAGCCGATTGTTTTTTAATGATTGGACACGATTTTAAAGGCTACCCAACCAGCAAAATTTTTGAATACGTGGCATTGAAAAAACCTGTAATTCTTTCGCCAAGTGATAACAGTTCAATGGAAGAGATTTTGGGAAACACGAAGCAATTAATTTTGGGGCATACAGTAGAACAAACAACAATCGAATTGGAAAAAATTATTCAAAAAAAATTACATCAACAAGCCATAGAAGTAGATATAGATTTGGAAGCGGTTGATAGCTATTCGAGAAAAAATCAGACAAGAAAATTTGCTGATTTAATTCACCAATATTTCGCTTGATTTTATTTTTAACACTCTGCCAAACCAATCGGTACATTGGTAGCCAAACCACCATCGGCGGTTTCTTTGTATTTTGTATTCATGTCCAAAGCCGTTTCCCACATGGTTTTTATCACTTCATCTAACGACACTTTCATTTGTGCTGAATCATTTTGCAATGCTAATTGTGATGCAACTAATGCTTTTGCTGCACCCATGGTATTGCGTTCAATACAAGGAATTTGCACTAATCCACCAATAGGGTCGCAGGTCATACCTAAGTGATGTTCCATCGCAATTTCAGCAGCTTGCAAACTTTGTTGCGGTGTGCCACCCATGCAAGCCGTTAATGCACCAGCCGCCATCGCACTACTTACGCCTATTTCGGCCTGACAGCCACCCATTGCTGCCGAAATGGTTGCCCCTTTTTTAAACAAACTTCCAATTTCGGAAGCAGTGCAAATGAACTTAATTATGTCTTCTTCTTTATCGCCGCCAGCCAACAAATGATAGTACATTAACACCGCAGGAACTACACCTGCTGCGCCATTAGTGGGTGCTGTAACCACTCTACCAAACGATGCATTTTCTTCATTTACTGCCAATGCAAAACAACTTACCCAATTTAAAGTATCGCTAAAATTTTTGGAAACAGATTTCACGGCATGTGTCCAACTATTCAAATCATTATAAGAAATTTCTTTCAATAATTTTTTGTTCATTTCAGCTGCACGGCGCACCACATCTAAGCCGCCAGGTAATATGCCACTTGCATTACAACCACGATACATGCATTCCATCATGGTTTGCCAAATGTTCAAAATGCCATTTTTTGTTTCCATTTCGCTGCGCCAACTCAATTCATTTTGCAAAACAATTTCGGCAATTGTTGCATTATTTGTTTTGCAATAATTTAATAATTCATCAGCCGTATTGATAGGAAATTTTAATTGAACACTTTGTTTTTCGTTGCTTTGTTGTTCGCCTTCTTTTTGCACAAAGCCGCCACCAATGCTGTAATAGGTTGACCTCACCCCCTGCCCCTCTCCAGAGGAGAGGGGAGAGAATACAGCTTCCAATGTCATCGCATTTGGATGTGCTGGCAACGATTCATTTTTCAAAAAAATCATTTCATCATCATACACAAAATCAATTTCGTGATGATTGCCTAACAATAATTTTTTGGTAGATTTTATTTTATCAATTTTAAAATTGATTTGCGAAGTATCAGTAGTTACAGGGTCTTCGCCCAACAAGCCCATTAAAATTGCTACATCGGTGCCATGTCCTTTGCCAGTTTTTGCCAACGAACCATATAATTTAACTACTATTTTTTTTACATCTTGTAATTGATTATCATTTTTAAGTTGTAATAAAAATTGCTCTGTAGCCCTCCAAGGACCTAATGTGTGTGAGCTTGATGGCCCAACACCAATTTTTAACATATCAAATACACTGATTGCTTCGTGGCTCATTAGATAAAATTTTGTTGGATAAAATTAATTAAAATTCAACTTGCAAACTACCTCTAATTCCTAAAGGTTGTGCGTATGGAAATTGTGTTTTGTCTAAATAATTTAATCGCCAAATAAAATCTAAACGAAATACTTTAAAAATATTTTCTATTCCTGTACTTAATTCCATGTATGGTTCTTTGTTGGGAATATTAAAATATTTATTCGTGTAATACCCATTCATGGTTTTATTTTGTTCGCTCATATTACCCCAAAAGCCTTTACCACCAACAAATGTGCGCCACTTTAATTTTTTGATAAGTGGAATATAATTTAATGGAAAGCCACCAAAATATTCATACAAACTTGCGCTTATATATTGGTCGGTTACAAATTCATATCTAGCTGCATTATTGTACGAAAATTTATTGTAATAATAAGTATCGTTGCCGGGCATTACAGCCAACATAATCATGGGCAAATTTCCAAATACTTTTTCGGCTGCTACTGAATAATAAAAACTACCAATAGTTCCTGTACTTTTTTCGCCATCAATTTGCAATCTTATTTTACTATAACTAAATTGACTATTTAAAATTCCTTTAACGCCTTGCTTTAATTCTAAGGTTGCAATTGGATAATCGCTACCAATACTAGATCGTAAAAAATCGCCAGCTACAAATTTTTCATGGTATGCAAATCGGCTACGAAGGCTAACTTCAGTAATTTTATAATGTGGGTCGGTTTGCAAATCAATTCCATTGGTGGTATAAAAATCATTTGTAAAAAATGGATGCAACGAGCTTTGTTTAATTGTAAATCGTTCGCCAAAACCACTTTTCCATTCTTTATTATAAGATATTTTTACTTCTTCATTGCCTGTAAGTTTTGAATAAGTTGGTACTCGTCTTACCATCGAACTAAACAAATTATTTTCGCCTAATTGGTCATCGGTAAGATTATAGGTAACTACATCGTTTAGATATCGAAGCTTCAATTCTTGCCTTGGTAATTTTTTAAATATATACCAAGTACTTAAATCGTATTTTATTTTTTTATCGCCAAATCCATAAGCAAACTGTGCATCGGCCCACATTTTTTTGCTTACTAATTCGCTATTGGCAATACCAAATCCTACTCTGGTGCCTTCAACATGGTTGGTTGCAAAAAAATTATAATAAGGCCCAAATGAAAAATATCCTTTCGTATAATATCCTGTAGATATTGTTGTAAAGGCTTGTTGATAATGACGAAAGGCTGGTACTTGCTGAATGGTATCTACCATTTTATAAATATTCCGTTCGTTTTTACTCAATGAATCGTAGCGATTATTCAACCAAAAATCGGTAGGCTTTTCGGTTGCTCCTTGCAATACCACTAAATCCTGATGGTCGGCAAATGCAGTATCAATCATGGGTTGATTAACTTTAATGTTTCTATACTGCGTAGTTTTTCTGCCAATTACACCTGGCTTTTCTTTTCCTGCGGCAATAAAACTTACAATAAATTTATCTTTATTCATCATCCATAAAGTATCATTTAATGGTATATAATTTTGAAAAACAGAAATCCGTTTTATAAAATTAATGTTTGCTCCATCGGCTATCGTCATACTTATTTGTTTAATTGCCCAAGTGGTATCATTTACCCACAAGTCGCCAATGAAGGTGTTTTCGCCTGTTCGTTTGGGTTGAAATGAAAGCTTAAAACATTTGCGACTATCAATAAAAGCAGTATCTGTAATTTTATAATTATAGTAAAACAAGCCTCCGTTTGCAATTGGACTAATGAAATATACACCCATCAACAATACTCGGTTATCATACAAATTAATATCTTGATACATGGTGCCTAAAAACTGCGATAAGTTTTCGCTACTGCCACCAGCCATTTTACTGGCTTTAATTACTTCTTTATGATTTCTTGGCGATTTACGATAATAATAATCGCTCATTGATTCGGTTAAATACATCGGCAGAAAAGGCTTTTCTTCAGATGTGCTATCCATAAATTTATATACAAAAGCAAATGGCTTCAATAATTTATTGTTGCGCATTTTATCGCTTATTTTATCAATATCTAATTCTAATTTATTGTATACTTCGTATTGATACGAGCCTAATTTATTTTTATCATTTTTATGTTTATGTAGTTGAATTCGTTTAAACATAGTTACTGCAGGGTCTTGCCCTAAATGAATGGTAACTGTTTTTGCAGTGGTGGCTCTACGTTCCATTGTTACATTCAACGTCTCATCATCTAAATGTTTAATTGCCATTTTTACTTTTGTGTAGCCAATGCTGGTAAACACAATAGTATCGCATTTTTCGGAGTAGGTAATTTTAAAATTGCCATTTATATCGGCAGTGGCTCCATTGGTAGTGCCTTGCAAGTAAACTGTGCAAAAGCCTAATGGCTCTTCGCTATTAGCATCCATCACTTTCCCTTTTATCACTTTGTACTGCGCAAAAGAAATAGAATGAGCAATCAACAATAAACTAAATACGAAAAGAATTTTTTTAATCATCATTTCATAAAAGTAAAATAAAATGATTTCAATAAAAATTAATTTATTAATAAAGAGTGTGTGTGGGTAATTTAAAACTTTAATTCATGCCCCATCTTATCACGTTTTGTTTCTAAATAGTGATGGTTATGAATATTAGGCTCCACAGGAATAGGCACATTATCTACTATCTCTAAGCCATAGCCAATCAAGCCTGCACGTTTTTTTGGATTATTGGTAAGCAATTTTATTTTATGAATTCCTATATGATTTAAAATTTGTGCACCTACGCCATAATCACGTTCATCGGGTTTAAAGCCTAATTCTAAATTGGCTTCCACCGTATCCATTCCTTCTTCTTGCAGTTTATAAGCTTTTAATTTATTTAATAAGCCAATACCTCTTCCTTCTTGATTCATATACAAAACCACACCTCTACCCTCTTCATTTATTATCGACATGGCTTGATGTAATTGCTCACCGCAATCGCAACGTAACGAACCTAAAATATCGCCTGTAACGCAGCTACTATGCACTCTTACCATTACTGCATCATCTTTTGTCCAATCGCCTTTTTTTAATGCTAAATGTGTTTCGTTTGAATTCAATTGTGTAAACGCTATCAACTCAAATTCGCCCCATTTGGTAGGCATTTTCACTCGGGTTTCTTCTTTAATCAAACATTCGTGCTTCATACGATAAGCCACTAAATCTTCAATCGAAACTATTTTCAAATCGTGTTGCTTTGCTATTTCCATTAACTGTGGCAAACGAGCCATAGTGCCATCTTCGTTCATTATTTCTACAATAGCACCTGCTGGTTCAAAGCCTGCTAATACAGCCAAATCAATAGCTGCTTCGGTATGCCCTGTGCGACGCAATACACCACCTTTTTGTGCTTTTAATGGGAATATATGTCCTGGTCTGCCAAACTCTTCGGGTTTAATATTTTCATCCAACATTGCCAATACCGTTTTGCTACGGTCTTGCGCCGAAATGCCAGTTGAACAACCATGCCCTAATAAATCAATTGAAACGGTAAATGGTGTAGCATGCGAACTGGTATTGGTAGTAACCATCATATCCAATTCTAATCTATTACAAATTTCTTCGCTGATGGGTGCACAAATTAATCCTCTGCCATATTTCGACATAAAATTGATTACTTCGGGTGTTGCACAACGGGCTGCTACCACAAAGTCGCCTTCATTCTCTCTATCTTCATCATCAACAACGATAATTAATTTACCATTTTTAATATCCTCAATGGCTTCTTCAATTTTATTTAGCATACTCATTTTTTTATTTAAAATTCTTCCACATCATACTTTCTACAGGGCGAATATTGCGGCTATTATATTTTGCCGACTTTTTACTGTTGTACATATTTTCAATATTGCCATCAACCACAAAATAAATTAACTGACCTACAGGCATACCTGCATAAACCCTTACTGGTTGTGCTACCGATATTTCTAATGTCCAATGATTACAAAATCCTACATCGCCTTTACCAGCGGTGGCATGTATATCAATTCCTAATCTACCAATGCTGCTTTTACCTTCTAAAAAAGGCACATGGGCAAGCGTTTCGGTATATTCTTCGGTTACGCCCAAATACAATGTATTGGGTTGTAATACAAAACCTTCTTCGCCAATTTCAAAATGCTCCACTTCATTGTGCTTTTTGGCATCTAATACTCTGTCTTTATAAATAGATAAATATTTACCAAGATGCACATCGTAGCTGTTTGTACCCAAACATTCACGATTATAAGGTTCTATTAAAATAGTTCCTTTTTCAATTTCTTCTAAAATTTTTATGTCAGATAAAATCATGTGGAGGCTTTATGTTAATTTGCGCAAAAATAAAAAACAATTTCATTCCATTGCCTAAACACTTAGAAATACAACAGCCAAGTTTTAAAATAGTTTTGTGGCATATTACCGAGCCATTATCTTTTTTCGAAAATAAAATGACTAATTGGGGTGATGATTATGCACATATCAAAGCCGAAAACAGAAAGCTGCAATATGCTGCCAGCCGCTATGCTACATCGCTTTTAACTTTTGATACTGATGCTTCGCAAATAAAAAAAGATGAATATAGGCGACCATTTTTACAAAACCCTAATCAACATATTTCCATATCGCATGATGGAAATTGGGCTGCATCAGCCATTGGTAATGAAAAAATTGGGGTTGATGTATTTTGCATACAAGATAAAGTTTTAAAAATAGCGCATAAATTTTTAAGCCCACACGAACAAGAAATTTTAGCTACAAAAATAAACTCAACCCAAGATAAAACCATTTACTACAGCATACTTTGGAGTATTAAAGAAAGTGTTTTTAAATGGATGCGATTACAAAATATCGAATTTATTACCGAAATTATTATAACAGAATTAAATGAAAACCATGCCTTAATCAACACAAAAAAACATGGTGTAATAAGTGTAAATTATATAATAGAAAATAATATTTGTTTAAGTTGGGTAACAAAATAAATCGGTACTATTAATTTCACTTAATAATATCTAAGTAACATACACTTAACCTTTAGGTAACATTAGATAAGCATTTTTGCGCCACATAAAAACATATAAATAAAATATAAATGAAGAAACTAATTACACTTGGCGTATTTGCATTATTAAGCACAGTAGCCTTTTCGCAAGAAGCTACAACACCTACCAACGAACAGTTGAACAGCGACATTCAAGGCATTAAAAGTGATCTTGCTTCGATGAAAAAATTAAAAATCAGTGGTTATATTCAAGCACAATACCAAGTAGCTGATAGTATGAATGTAGCATCGGTTGAAGGTGGTAATTTTTCGAATAGTGATAAACGTTTTCAATTGCGCCGTGGTCGTATTAAATTTGATTATAGCAATACAACACCCGAAGGTATTGTACGCAGTCAGTTTGTATTTCAAATGGATATGACTGAAAGTGGATTTGCAATAAAAGATGCTTATATTAAATTAACCGAACCAAAATTTAATTGGGCTTCGTTAACTGTAGGTTCTCAAAATCGTCCGTTTGGTTTCGAAGTTCCATTTTCATCAAGTCTTCGTGAATCGCCAGAAAGAGGCAGAATGAGTCAAATTTTATTTCCAAAAGAAAGAGATTTAGGCGCTATGATTACTTTAGAAGGACCAAAAGCATCACGTTGGAATTGGTTAAAAATTCAAGGTGGTTTATTTAATGGCAACCCGAATAATATTGTTGAAATTGATTACAGAAAAGATTTCATTGGGCAAATCGTTATGAAAAAATCAATGATGGAAGAAAGATTAAAAATAAGTGGTGGTGCATCTTATTATAAAGGTGGCATATTTCAAGGTACAAAAAAAGTATATTCAATGGGAACATTAGCAAGTGGAGCAGCTGGTTTTACATCAATAGATTCTACCCTATCTAATAAAAATAGTTTTGCAAATAGAGAATATATGGGCTTAGATGCACAAGCTAGTTTTGATTGGAAAGTTGGTTTATCAACTTTACGTGCTGAATACATTCAAGGCACACAACCAGGCACAAGCAGTAGCACTGCAAGCCCTGGCGCTTTACCATCTTCTGATACCTATATCCGTAAGTTTAGTGGTATGTATATTTATTTTATTCAAAATATTATGCATAGTAAGCACGATGTATTTGTAAAGTACGATATCTACGACCCAAACACAAAAGTAAAAGGTTCGGATTTGATTACAAAAGATGTTAATAGTAAATCAACAAATTTGTCAATAGCTGATTTGGCTTATTCAACATTAGGTGTAGGTTACATCTATCATTTTGATGAAAATATTAAATTTACCATTTATTACTCAATGGTTACTAATGAAAATGTAGTTAGTGGAAATGTAACCAATAAAACAAAAGCATTAAATAATTTCACTCGTGATATTAAAGATAATGTACTTACGGTTAGAATGCAATATAAATTCTAATTCTACCTATTTATCGCTACACAAAAAGCCGCTTCAAATTATTGAAGCGGCTTTTTTAATATATGGCAATAAAATACACGTGTTTCTAAACCTCATTCACGTGTTTTTATTCTAAAAGCACGTACTTTTATTTTTCATACACGTATATGGCTAAAAAATGCACGTGCTTTTACTTTCCATCCACGTGTAGGAGCAAAAAATACACGTGTTTCTAAACTTCATACACGTGCTTTTGCTTTCCATTCACGTGCTTTTTTTATCCATACAACTGTATTTTATTTCTAATTTATTCATTTTCAAATAGTTAGTATTTTTAGTTGGTTCATTTTTCTTATACAGCCTATGCCCTCCTATACCACAAAATCTATTCATCAAATTTATTTAAAATAGCACATTATTCAGCATTCAATAATTAGTTTTGCAACATTAACATACTTCCATCGTAAAGAGATTTACATTTCAAACAAATCATGTGGGTTCGTAATTTTTTATTGGTTTTTATTTTTCTGATTAGCACTCTTACAGCTACAGCACAAGTATCCATTGATACCAGCATTACTATTAAAAAATTAGTACAACATTATTTATTGGGCGAAGGCATAAAAGCAGGAAACATAACCTTTTCGGGTAATAAATTAGCCATTGCCCGATTCGATTTTAAAGCCACACCTATTGATATAAAAAAAGGAATACTGCTTTGTACGGGCAGTGTGTTTAATGCCCAAGGTCCAAACAAATACCCATATGCCACCACAGGATTTGTAGATATTAAAACGCAGAAAAAAATTAAAGGCGATAAAGACTTGAATCGCATTGCACATAATTATTCATTTGATGCTGCTATTTTAGAATTTGATTTTGTGCCTACTAATAATAAAATTTCGTTTCGCTATTGTTTTGGCTCCGAAGAATATCCTGAATATGTGGGTTCGAGATATAATGATGTGTTTGGATTTTTTATAACAGGCGGAAAACTAAAAGGTAAAAATTTGGCAACGCTTCCATTATCGGTTATGCCCATCACAGTTAATTCCATCAATCAAAAAGAAAACAAAAAAGCATTTATTGATAACGATTATTTTACCGATGTAAAACCTATTAAAGAAACACCCATCACAAAAAAAAAGAAACCCACACCAACCAATAAAAACAAAAAAAAGACCGACATTATTGAAGATGAAAAAGTTGACATTTTATTTGAAGTAAACAAAAAGAAAAAAGCAAAATTAAATCAAGCCATTTTAAATAATATTGAATACGATGGTATTACAAGGGGTTTGGTGGCTTGGTGTTATGTAACGCCGTATCAAAAATATCATATAAAAATTGCCATTGCTGATGTGGGCGATAACAGTTATGATAGTGGTGTGTTTTTAGAAGAAGGTTCGTTTGGCAGCCAAAAAGATACTAAAATGGAGCACTTTAAAGATTATACTGATGTGAGTAGTAAAATAAATTTTGATAGTATTTTATATGGCGTACCAAAAAAAATAATAGTTGCACCAGCGCAAAGATTACAAGCCAAACAAGATTCGGTAGATGAAGCCGAAGCCGATTATTTTCAAATTACAAATGTAAATTTTGCTTCGGATAGTTATGTAATACCCGATACATCGCAAAAACATTTGAATGATTTAATTGCCTATTTGTTAAAACATAAAAAAACAAAATTGCAATTGTATGGATACACCGATAACAAAGGCAATAAGGATTATAACCAAGCCCTATCAACCAACAGAGCCGAAAATGTGATGAATTATTTATTGGCTCGAAACATAATTGCGAAGCGAATAAAAGTAGAAGGTTTTAATTTTGAACGACCAACGGCTGATAATGAAAGCGAACAAGGTAGATCGAGAAACCGCCGTGTAGAAATTATTTTGAACCATGATGATGAAAAAAAAGAACAACCAAAACATGGAAAATAATTTGTTGTTTCATGTAGTTCATATCGATTCGCCATTGGGCAAAATTGAATTAATAGCCGATGCCGAAAACATTACATCTATCTTATTTATAGATACTGAAAACAATAGCCACCAAAGCCTTTTGCCCACCAACACTACCACCGATGAATTAATTAAATGTAGCACACAATTGCAGGAATATTTTGAAGGCAAACGAACCACATTTGATATACAGTTAAAAATGATGGGTACAGATTTTCAAAAACAAGTATGGCAAAAATTAACCGAAATAGCATTTGGTACTACCAAAACTTATAGCGAACAAACCGTTGCTTTGGGCGATATAAAAGCAATACGAGCTGTGGCAGCAGCAAATGGTAAAAACAAAATTTCAATTATCATTCCATGCCATAGGGTAATTGGTAAAGATGGCTCACTTACGGGCTATGCTGGCGATTTGTGGCGCAAAAAATGGTTGCTTAATCACGAACAAAAATTAACTAACACTATAGCTAAAGGCAAATTATTTTAATGCAAGAAAAACAAAAAAAATATATTTCGCCCGATGAAATGCGCCGTAAAATTGAGCATTACTGCGCCTACCAAGAACGTTGCCAACAAGAAGTACGAAACAAATTATACGAATTAGGCGGCTATACAAAAGATATAGAACAGCTAATTGCAGAACTGATTGAAAAGAATTTTTTGAATGAAGAACGGTTTGCAAAAGCCTATGCAGGTGGCAAATTTAGAATAAAACATTGGGGCAAAATAAAAATAATTCAAGCTTTAAAATTTAGATACATTAGCGATTATTGTATAAAAATAGCATTACGACAAATTGATGAAGATGATTATTTACTTACCTTGCAACAGCTAATAGAAAAGAAAAATCCAAATTATTTACACTGTACGCCCATGCAAAAACAAAGCATAGCCAAATATGCTATGAGCAAAGGCTTTGAACCTAATTTAATTTGGAATGTATTAAACAAAAAAGAAAAATAAACCATGGCAAAAAAAGAAATTAATATAAAATCGTTTAAAAACAGGGCTTATAAAAAGCGAAAAGATTTGCAAAAGTTTATGAATAAACTGCAACGCAAAGCGCCTGAAGGAATGGATGCATTGGCAAAAAAATTGGATGCCGAAACATGGGAAAACATTGACTGTTTAGAATGTGCTAATTGTTGTAAAACCATGACCCCCACTTATACAAAAGCCGATGTAAAAAAAATAGCTACGCATTTAAAAATAACGGTACAACAATTTCATGATAAATGGTTAACCGTAGATGCTGATAATGGCGATATTATAAATAAATCAACACCCTGTCAGTTTTTAAATAAGAATAATAAATGCAATATTTATAGTGTTAGACCAGCCGACTGTAGCGGATTTCCGCATTTTAAGAAAAGAGAAATATTAGATTATACGCATGTGTTTAACGATAATCTTCATCGTTGCCCTGCTACTTTAAAATGGGTTGAGTTGATGGAAAAAAATGTAAAAGAATTGAAATTAGTGAAATAGTAAAGTACATCAAAACCTACTTGTTGGCTATATGCATACTTACGCCCAAAACAAGGACGAACTGAGCTCATTCTATTAAAAGGAAGTTCAACAAACTGTACCATTAATATTTCCAAATCTTTTGTTTCATCAATCGCTTATCGCTTACAATAGTAATAAAATAAATGCCTTTGGGTAAGTGGGCAATATTAATAGTATAATCAGCAGCTTGCATCGGTATGGTAGCAAAACTAACCAATTGCCCCACATCATTATACAATTGCAATTGCAAAGGCTTGTAGTAGGGTATTAATGAAACTGTTAGATTACCATTATCGAACTGATACACAGTTTTTAATTCATTAGCTGTAAAGTTAAAACTATCTACATACGCATACCCACAAGCATCCCAAGCTGTTAAATAAATAGTAGTAGCTTCATTAATACATACATTATCTACTGCTGACTGCCTACTAATTACTGCGGTCTGATTCTTCCATTCATACCTAACAGCCTCAATGCCATTAACTATACTACTTTGTAAATTATAACAATTACCATTTATATTAGTTACTTGTATATGCGCTGTATTAGGCACTTCAACAACTATAGGCGAAAAATCATCAATTAATATATCGACAACACCTCCGGTAGATCCTTGATGGGCTTGTATGCCAATATAAGCATAATTATCATTAGGTATAAATTCAAATTCGTATTTATACCATCGCAAAGTATCGTACATAATAGGCGATTGATAAATCAATTGATTACTATCGCAAGCCGAATAACCCAAATGGATAGTAAAATAACCTAATCCATGAACTGTTGCTGAACCACTGTGATAAAAATACCCCATAGCATATAGGTTCATTTTATGAACCACTTTTTTCTTTACCGAACAACTTAAATGATTGGTTATATAACTAGCCTTACTTGGATTATTTCCATTTGTTCCAATTTCGCCATACAAAACACCATCAGGAGGGGGGGGGGGGAAAAAAATACATACGGCGTTGGGATTGAAGCTACATAATAAAAACTACTACACGAATCCCACCCTTCAATTTTGTTAAACCAACTAACAGAAGATTCAAAGGAAGGATTAGTAAGGGAAATTTGAGCAAATAAAGGAGTGTTTTTTATCCCCCCCCCAACCAATATATATACAACAATAACATACTTTATTATTGTTTTCATTATTTAAGTAATACTACTTTTTGTGGTTTGCTTAATTCTTTTCCTTCTTTGTTTTTAATTCGTACCATTATTACCCCTTTAGCACAGTTAGCACAATCTACTGCATTCCATTTTGAGGTAAGTGGTACTATTAATTGCAATCGCCCAAACACATCGTACAATTCAGCATAATCGCCTTCTGTTATAGTATTTAAGTTAATACTAAAGTTTTGTTGTGTAGGGTTGGGTACAATAGCTACTTTTAATATTGCTGTATTACTTCTTTTATTAACAGTTAGTTTTTTATTAGTATTATTTTTTCTATAAGCATAAGTTTCGTTATTGCACAAAGTGCTATCATCAAAATTATAATCGGTTATCATACTTAATATGCTTCGGGCATAATGTACGCCTTCGCAGCCGTCGGCTGGGCATTGTGAGGCAATGCTATACAAAGTAGCCGAATCGGTGGCGGTATAATCATCATTGCCTTGGGCTATGGTTCTAAAATAAATACTATATACATCTTTTAAATTTTGCTCACATGTATTATCGGCATTAAAGTTACTTATTTGAGTATATACATTTTGTGCGCTGGATGCATCCAGCGAATCTACGCCCAATATAACCCTCGAGTAATTGTATAGGGCATCGTATAATTGCCCAATAAATGCACCCTGCTGGGCATGATAAAAAGCAAATAATATCGAATCATCGTTTATCACGGTGGTATCTTGCCTTATTCTATCATAAATATCTCGTTCGCTCATCCATTGACTGCTTTCGGCAAATTCGGTATATTGTATATCGCCTTTGGCTACCATATCGGCAAAGGTAAAATCTTGCTGCGTAATAATAGCATTTGATGGGCTACAAGTAGGGCACGATGGCGGATTTGGTATATGACAAGTAATAATTTGTTGATTTGAATTTGTATTGTATTGGTCTGGATACCATTGTTCTGAAACGAAGGAATTTGTTGGATAATAAGTATTAATTGGTGCATCATAAAGCCCCGTACCTAAAGCAATTTTGCATTTATTACCAGCAGCACAATTAGCCGAAATGCCTAAAGTATAATGCGAAGTGCCATTATACCAGCCAGCAGGTGTAAACATATTAGCTCCCTTTAGCCCATTGCCTGTGGGTTGGTCGCCTGGGTTGGCATCATTCATTCTAATTAAGGCAATATTACAGCTTTGCATTTCGTTGCGAATATAAGCAATGTTGGTGGTAGACACATAATCTGTAACCTGCCCCCTATTCATGTATTGGGTAAGATTATTTTGTACGGTTACATTTTTAGTCATGCTTAAATATACGCCATCGGTAGATGGAAATGTGAAAGTGGAATTCCAAGAAAAAAGTGGACAAAATTTTAAGAGCATTAAGCAGCATTTTTTAATTGGTTAATGATTAATTGTTGATATTCTAAAATTGTTAAGTTGTTCAAATGTTTATGCCGTCTG